>JAHEEB010000426.1 GCA_024640925.1 Bacteroidota bacterium
TAGGGAGGATGGAAAAGTGATAACGCAAAAAGAAATCCCGTCTGTTAATTTGAATGCTGGCAAAGATACTATTATCAGTATCAAATCATATTTGCCAAAGATGAATGCAGGAAGTGAATACCTGGCAACCATTCAGTTCAAACTAAAAAATAATACTGGTTGGGCTGAAAAGGGTTTTGAAGTGGCATCGAACCAGTTCTCACTTACCGGATTAGCTGCAAAACACAACATTCCAGTAAAAAACAATAAGCTAAATATCGCTAAAAGCGATTCTATATGGACAATTGAAGGGAAAGGCTTTAAAGTCGGTTTTGATCTGAAGAATGGAGCTCTATGTTCCTATAAAACTGATAAAGAAAATATCATGGAGCCACTTCTTCCGAACTTTTCGCGTCCATTGACAGATAATGACCGAAGGGGTTGGAAATCGCAGGAAAAATTGAAAGAATGGTATAACCCGGAATTGAAGCTTGAGAAAATGAATTCTATTCTTCAGGGTGATGGAGCTTTGACAATTGTATCGGAATATTCCCTAATCGGTAAAAAAGCAGAAGTCAGGATTTCCTATACTGTTCAGGGAACAGGAGTAGTTAAAGTAAACTACAATTTAATGGTGCACGATAGTTTGCCAAATATTCCGAAGGTTGGAATGCACTGTGGAATCCTTCGGGAATATGAAAATATTCACTGGTATGGAAGAGGTCCGCTTGAAAATTACATTGATCGCAGATATGGCTTTGATGCTGGTATATTTACCCTCCCTTTGAGCAAATTCATGGAACCTTATGTTGTTCCGCAGGAAAACGGAAATCGTACTGATGTACGGTGGATGTTTCTTGCCAACAAACAGAATAATGGAATGCTAATTGTTGCTGATAGTTTGCTTAGTATGAGTGCCTGGCCTTATACAGAGGAACAAATCAATCACACAAAACATACCAATGAACTGAAAGATGCCGGTTTTATTACTGTTAACATCGATTTGATACAGATGGGCGTTGGTGGTAATGATAGTTGGAGCGATGTAGCACAACCTCTGGAGAAATATCAAATTCCTGCAAAGGATTACAGCTACTGTTTTTATTTATTACCAACTACTATTAAGACAGATAATATTGGATCAAAGGCTTACAACATAATATATTAATATATGAAAGTATTCCGGGTTGTTTCTCTATGTTTTTTTATTTCATTACTGGCAGATTGTCTATTTTCACAACAACCTAATTTGCAGGAAATCTTTCAAAATCCACAGGAGTCAGCCAAACCATGGGTTTTCTGGTACTGGGTAAAAGCAAGTGTTTCGAAGGAGGGCATTACTGCAGATCTGGAGGCTATGAAAGAAAACGGAATTGGTGGTGCATACCTGATTCCTGTCCAGGGTGCAGAAACACCGCCTCTACTCAAGCCGCCAGTTGAACAATTGTCGCCTGAGTGGTGGCAGATGATTGAGTTTGCCTTTGCTGAGGCAAAGCGACTGGGGTTAAGAATTGCAATGCACTCATGCGATGGGTTTGCCGTGGCAGGTGGTCCCTGGATTACCCCTGATATGTCCATGCAGAAAATTGTCTGGTCGGGGTTAAGCCTGAAAGGGGACAAAGAGTTTCACGATACCATCCCTCAGCCAGAAACGAAAGAAGGATATTATCGAGATATCGCCCTTTATGCCTATCCAACCCCCAAAGGGGCTGAGTTTAACACGAACAGTATTGTGCCAAAAGTAAGTACAAGTCTTGATAGCGTTGATGCTCAGTATTTATGCGATCCTGCAAATACAGAAGTTTTTAAGTCGAAAGAAGATTGCTGGATTCAGTTTGCTTTTGAAAGTCCTTTTACTTGCAGAACTGTATCTATCAGGACAACTGGGTTGAATTACCAATCGCACCGGTTGATTATAGAAAGCAGTAACAATGGTGTAAATTTCCAACCTGTTTGCCAATTGGAACCTCCCCGTCATGGTTGGCAGGACTATGAGGAAAATATTACTCACTCCATACCTTCTACAACTGCAAAATATTTTCGCTTTATATACAATAAAGAAGGTGCAGAACCCGGCTCTGAGGATCTCGATGCAGCCCGTTGGAATCCTGCTTTAAAGATCCGGGGAATTACATTATCAGGAGAGGCATCTATACATCAATTCGAAGGAAAGAATGGAAGCATGTGGCGCTTGGCAAAGACTTCAACATCGGAAATAACCCCCGATTCTCTATATGTCCCTATCAACAAAATGATTAATATCTCGCAATATCTTGATTCTAATAGTGTATTAAGATGGAATATACCTGAAGGCAACTGGACAATTCTGAGAATCGGTCACACTTCCACAGGGCATACCAATTATATTGGAGGGAAAGGACTGGGGCTGGAGTGTGATAAATTCAATCCGGAGATAGTAAAATTCCAGTTTGATCAATGGTTTGGAAAAGTTTTTAATGAAATTGATCAGAAACTTGCAAGTGAAGTATTGAAAGTCTTTCATGTCGATAGCTGGGAATGTGGCAGTCAGAACTGGTCAGTAGTTTTCAGAGATGAGTTTAAAAAAAGGAGAGGATATGATTTGTATCCTTACCTTCCAATAATGACAGGACTTCCAATAGAAAGCAGTTCTGTATCTGAGGGTTTCCTTTACGATGTTCGCCAGACAATTGATGAGCTAATTACCGAAAATTTCTTTGGGATTATGGCCAAAGAGGCTAAAACAAAAGGTTGTATCTTTAGCTCCGAAAGCGTTGCTCCTGTTATGGTTAGCGATGCAATGGCCCATTATAAACAGGTGGATATTCCCATGGGGGAATTCTGGTTTAACAGCCCGACTCACGATAAACCGACCGATGTTCTCGATGCTATATCTGCAGCTCACATTTACGGAAAAAATATAGTTCAGTCCGAAGCTTTTACCACCTTGCGAATGGATTGGAGCGAAACACCAGCAATGTTGAAAACACTCGGCGACAGGAATTTTGCATTGGGGGTAAACCGGTTTGTCTTTCATGTTTTTACTGAAAATCCCTGGATGGATAGAAAACCAGGAATGACGTTAAATACCGTTGGTCTATATTTTCAGCGTGACCAAACCTGGTGGAAGCAAGGCAAAGCCTGGATATGTTATTTGTCTCGTTGTCAGGCATTATTGCAACAGGGAAGACCAGTTGTCGATATCGCTGTGTTTACTGGAGAAGAATATCCCAGGAGGGCATTAACTCCCGACCGGCTAATCGGCACTCTACCTGGCTTGTACGATCCTTTGCTGGTTGAAGCAGATAAAATCCGGTTGGAAAACAAAGGTGTACCCATGAATGAGAGACCCTATGGTGTAAGTAATTCTTCAAATTCTTTTGATCCTTCTATATGGACAGACCCATTGAGAGGATATAAGTACGATTCGTTTAACAAGGATGCCCTGATGAAGGCATCTGTGAAAAATGGAAAAATAATTTTGCCTGATGGACAAACCTATAAGTTGCTAGTCATCCCCGGGAAGCATAAGATGAACCCAAACAACTGTATGTCACTGGAAGTGGCAGAAAAGATTCAGGAATTGATTCTGGCAGGAGCGACCGTAATTGTTGACGACAGGCCGGAAGCGTTACCCGGATTAACAATTGATAAGCAGAAACAACTAAATATAGTACTTGATAAATTATGGGAAGGTTCATTTACATCCCCGATTGATGCGTTAAAATTGAAGAAACTGGGGAAGGGTCGTATTATAAAAGGTCCGTATACGATTTCATCGCTTGTTGTTCTCGGAATCGAAAAGGATTTTGTCGCCACAAATTCAGAAAGTAGTCCTGTTGGTGATATTGCCTGGTGTCATCGGGCCTCAGAAAAATTTGAATTTTATTTTATAAGCAACCAGGAGCAACGACAGAGGGAAATTAATGTATCAGTCCGTAAAAATGGCTATATTCCTGAATTGTTTGACCCAATAACAGGACAAATAGTCAAAGTCTTAACCTGGGAGATTAAAGATGGCAGAACTATTCTGCCTCTCAAGCTTGAAGCCAATGCTTCCATTTTTCTTGTGTTTCAGAAAAAGACGAAAGAAAAGTCATTTAAAAAAGATAAAAACTGGTTTGCTTTCGATACGATTAAAAAAATCGATTCGGAATGGGTTGTTACCTTTGATACTGCTTTTGGTGGACCGCTCAAGCCTTTAGAAATGCATGCTCTATCAGATTGGACTAGCATTAACAACGATAGCATACGATATTATTCCGGAACAGCTGTTTATAAAACAAACTTTACTGTTGATATATCAAATAATGAGACACAACACTTCCGGATTGATTTAGGTGAAGTTCATGATATAGCTGAAGTATGGATAAATGGTGAATATTGCGGTACAGCTTGGACATATCCTTACCAATTAGAAGTTTCTCATTCGCTAAAAGCTGAAAATGAACTTGAAATAAGGGTTACAAATACATGGAAGAACAGAATTATTGGAGACAATACTGTTTATAAAGACAAGCCCATAACCTGGACAACGGCACCATTCCGAATCGAAGGACAACCATTGATAAAAGCGGGATTGCTGGGACCAGTTCGAATCATACGAGACTATTTCAAAGAAGCTTCTTTGAAATAAATCACCAATCATTAAGAATTAGTTCTTAATGATTGCTGATTTCAGCTTTGTTCCTACCTTGACCGGCTTCCCAAAATCAGGATCTCCGTTTTTTGTCCCACATAAATTTCTGGGCTCATGCTTCGGCCAGAGCATTCAATCCTCGATTTTGCCTTAGCATGATAAACAATCCAGAACTCGGAACTGTCAGGTGAGTATGTAAAACAGTTATGGCCTGGACCAAACACGTGTTAAATATAAGAAGAAGTATACCAGAGATATTCAAGAAAAGTATACCACTAAAATAGAAAAAAATTTATTCTGTTTTAGCATAATCTTTAATTCGATAACTCTCACCATTGATTTTAAT
>JAHEEB010000427.1 GCA_024640925.1 Bacteroidota bacterium
CTTGAAGCATAATCGAGTGGAGAAATACAAAGATCGTTGGTACCAAAAATTGTTACAGGTCTGTAAATACCGCCAAATATTGGATACAAATATGTTCCGGATGGAGCAACATCCGTTTGTGTAGCATTATTGACCTTAACAGACAGATAATTCACACTTCCATTTCTGAGGTATGGTGTTAATTCGAATATAAAAGCTGAATAACCACCTTTATGAGTACCAATATAATTGCCATTTATATAAACATCAGTTATCAACGAGGCACCCTCGAAACGGATAAAATACCTGCTTGATTTTGCTGTACGATTTAATGAAAAGTTAGTCCTGTACCAACCAATACCCTGGTAATAATTCGGTCCATCGGTTAAAACATCCTGCGAATTCCATGTGTGAGGAACAGTAACATCCTGCCAACTTGTTTCATCAATTGTTGCGCCACTCTCTGCCGAATGAATTTCGCCCTTATGAAACTTCCAGTTCTGTAGTTTAATGTTCTCCCTGTATTGCAAAAATTCCTGTGAATACACATTTCCAAATGGTAACAAAACCAAAACAGAGATTCTCAGAATATAAAATATGTTTTTTTTCATTTCGAATTAATTGATCTCAAATATATATTCATTTAATCATAAACTATGGTAATTGTTTTGTTTTTTCTCCGATCCATACTTAAGTATATATAAAACTATTTTATTGACATAAATCTTATCGGCACCAGCTTTATTATCATCAATGGTATCTATGTCCATAATTTGAGATTCAGATAATATCCGACTCAGATTAACCTCGTTAAAAGGTAGTTCACAAAAACTTACTGTACAGAAAATCTCATTCTTTTTCAGTGCCTTATCAAGAGAACTGATTGTTTGCAGGTTTTTGAAAACATCCATATTTGTAAAAACAAGCGTTTTTTCCGGTTTATACCAGTAATTTTCCATCTCCGGAGCCCGATATTCTATAAATGGTCCGGCACTTACTTCTATTACATGGAATATCTTTTTTACATCAGGGTGCGCATAGTGCAAATATTCTACAGATTGCTTGTATGGCCCATAAGAGAAGTAAGACGTACGAACAGATATAATACATCCACAACTTATTATCAAGACTAGCACCCCAGCTCTAACCCATTTATTTTCAACAGTAATAAGAAAAAGTGTAGGGGGAACCATTAACATAATAACTATATTCATAATATACCGGTGATATAGAATAGGTTGTGAAAACATAGAAATTATACCGGCAGTTATAATTGTAAAAAAGAAAATAAACAAGGATAATCCGAGTGCCACGCCATATTTATCCTTACGCACAATAAAGTTTCTATATACTACCCACAAAGTTGATCCATAAACACAAACAACCATTATCCATGAGAAGAGTTTCATCCAGAATTTTTGGGCAAAAGGGAGAATAAAACACGATTTGATAGTGTCTAAAGAGATGGCCGGAACCCAAAAAAATTCCTGGGCTTTCTTTGTATGATACAGCAAAACAAAAAACCAGGGTAGATAGAACAAAGCTGTTACTAATGAATACCCCAGGTGTTGCTTCCAGTTTCTGTTTTTACGAAAAAATAATAACTCCGAAACATACACATTAGCGCCAAAAGCAGCTATGAGTCCATAATAATGAGTATATGCAGCAAGAAGAGAAAATACCATTAATAACAACAAATCACTTTTCTTATTTGTTGAAATATAACTTACAGCATAAAGAAAAACTCCGGTTATTGAAAAGGCACCCCAGGTATACATCCGGGCATCGTGCGAATAAGAAGCAAGCATGGGTAACGAAAAGATAAGTAAACAGAAATACAAAGCTCCCGACTTGCCAAAAACCTTTTGACCCTTGAAATAACTCAGTACCATAATGGAAAGAACACCTAAAACTGAGAAAAAACGTAGGGTAAAAGTGCTTATCCCAAAAATTGAAACAAATATTTTTAAAGCATAAAAATACAAAGGAGGATGAAAATCATTTTTAATGAGTCCCAGCATATCCTTAAATGAATGTTGTACCAATGCTTTGGTAAATGTTTCATCGGTCCAGATATCGCTATAATTTATATTAAACAGGTAAAACAAAACTGAAATTAAAAAAATCAATATAAACCATATGTTTTTATTGATTTGATTTAATTTTTCAAAAAATTTCATGATCTATAAGTATTTGATCCTATTGCTATATTTTTGGTTGTTCAAGGTTTCTGACAAAAATGTATATTAATTCCTCTGACTTTTGTTCACTATTAAACTGGTCAGATGTTTTCAGAGATGATATTTTGTCAGGCAATGCATTGCAATAAGCAACTAGTTTATAGTATTTCTTAATATAATCATCGGCCCAATTGAAAATGAACGATTCGCAATTGGAATGGCCTAACCAGGAACTGGTAATATTAATATAAAGTAAGTATTTCGGTTTGTTTGCTTCAATCTCACCAGCCATCTCTTTTTGCATCGAAAGAGCATATGAGTGTATTTCAACAAGATTATAGGTGTAGATATATCCAGTAGCAGAATACCTGTTCGCATAAAAACAAATTTGTGGTTCAGAACCAAGTATGGCAATCTTATCATCCACGGTTGTATTATTTTCAAGAAATTGAGCTATTTCAACCGACTCAACAAATGGATTTGTACCATACACATACTTGCACGACATCTTTGGATCGAGCTTAAACAAATATTCTTTATTTGCTTTAACCCCTGAGCCAATCAGAAGCAGGAATATAAATATATTCAGAAAAATCAGGTTTGGTGTTTTAAGTTTATCTATAAAAAAACGATTGAAGAACTCAAAAAACACAGCTATTAAAAAACTTACAGCTGGTAAAAACGTAATGAAGTAATGTTCCCTGAAGTAAAATCCGGGAATGATAGTTAAAAATGAAAAGAATATAAATGACAGGATTATAATCTTATTTTGCGCCAATGATTTATTTATAAAAATAAAAGGAATACCAATTATTGAAACAACCCACAAGGCAGTGTATCCGACTGAGGTATAATTTGCTGTTATTTTACCAATGCCGAGTTTAAACATCATTGGAGCATCTGAAAGAGTCACCTGTCCGCTGTATTTCGAGAGATATTTTACTGTCCAAAACCAGAATTTATCAAAGTTACCAGAAAAATAAAAATAAAGCAGCATAATTAAAACCGGAACAATAAACCCCAGAGAAAATATTGACAGGTTTTTTACCATGTCTGATATTGGTTTTTGGTTATACCCTTTAAAAATCAGAACAGTAAAACCAAAAAACACATAGGAAAGTCCTGATTGCTTACATATAAATGCTAAAGAGAAGGATAAACCAGAAAAAAAACACCATAAAAATTTATATTTTTCACTTTTATGTACCTGCATTACCATATATATTGCTAATAAGGCAAAAAAAACAACAAAATGAGTAGCATGCGCAGCCTGGCCCAGCAGAGTCCATGATGTACCCATTATTCCATAAGAAGCCGCAGCAATAACAGAACCAATCTTTGTAATAAACGTTTTTGATATAAAAAACACCAAAAACATCGAAGCAATGATAATTAAGCACAATCCCAGGTGAACACCAACAATGGATTTACCAAATATTGTCATAATTAAAGCATACATAAAGTATGTTCCTGGAAGTTTCATGTTATAAGCCAACGAATAAGGCGGATGACCCTCTAATAAAAGCTTGCCCATATAGGCATATTCACCTTCATCGCGTTCAAACGGGAAAGATAGCAGATGTAACCTGGCAATTAAAACAATAAGAGCCGCAATTCCCAGTAAAACATATATAAATGTGTTGTTTTCGAAAAGTGAGGGAATAGGCTTGATTTCCTTCGATTTCACCTGCTTTTGATTTGATTTGGGAAGATTTTGGTGTTTCTTAGTCATTTCAATTTGGTTTTTAATGATTGAAGGTATCAAAATAATATCAGCCATTCAAGCCAGTTAAACGTGATAATTCGTCAAATTCAGCTGTAATTATCTTTCCGTTTTTTGTTCCTGTTAATTTATTTTGATCGTCAATAATCTCATATTCCCTGGCGGTTAAATAATTTACCAGAGCTTTTCTGTGATTCATTTCAAAAGATGAAATCAGGTTTGGAAAAACAGTTAGAATTCTCAGATGATCGTCTTGACGAATTTTATCAATTACTTCTGATTTAATAGTAACGCACATTATTCCCTGTCCATAATCAGCGAGATAATACCCACTTGAAAGGAACATTCCCGAAGCAATGATTCCTATGGCATGAATGTCATTCACTTCTATAGTAAAAGTACTATTTTGTAAAAGCTCAATCCCATTGTCAGTACCATATTTTTTTAATTGTAAAGATTGCTTTAAGAGGTTATCAGGTATATTTGACTGTGTATTTGCCCAAGCCCAAAGCCAGGTACCGGAAGAATGAGAATATGTGCCAAGCACCTGGATAGGAAATACAAG
Source organism: Bacteroidota bacterium (assembly GCA_024640925.1). Lineage (GTDB taxonomy): Bacteria > Bacteroidota > Bacteroidia > Bacteroidales > UBA10428 > UBA10428. The sequence goes on from JAHEEB010000427.1 coordinate 4,448, forward strand.
GTTTTCGCCAAAACTGATTTTCCCCATTGTTAAATCGACATTCCAATTGTTCTCGCCAATAACATCATACAAGTCATTTTGCTTATCAAGAGCAATACCACCATATTTTTCAATTAGTTCTTTCAGCGAACTGTCGTTTTGTGTGTTTATGTTCATTTTAAAAAAAGTTTACTTTGTTAAAATATGAAGTTATAAGTACATCTCATCTTCGATGTTTGTTGTTTTATTGAGCACTTCTTCCAGTGATTTACCAAGTACTACAGAACTTGCATAATCGAGATCTCCAGCAGAAACGGCAACAACTTTAACATTATATTCATCCCTGAAATCAAATGCATAAAAATCACCTCCGCCATTGAATGCAATGGGTAAGAAACATGGAGCATATTTTGGAAATCCATAAGCAAAATAGTAATACCTGATATCCATAAGCGAAAAATAGCCAAATTCCCTGTCAATGTTAATAATTCCACCACCATTGGA
>JAHEEB010000428.1 GCA_024640925.1 Bacteroidota bacterium
CATTGCAGGTAATTCCTGAAGTCAACAAAAGAGAGAGGTTCAACGTGTCTTCGGGTTCACGGATTTTAAATAAATAATAATCTCCGTTATCAATTATATAGCTGCAAGACATACTATCGGTTATATCTATGTGATATGGCCGGCCTCCATCTTCAAATTGCCCGGTAAGGCTGTCAAAAGAGGCATTATTGTTTAAAATGAAAAGAGAATCAATTAATGAATAGTTATTGTCCAACAGGTAAACAGAGTATTTACCAGGATTACCGCCAGATATAGCCAGATCAATTTTACCTGTTGCTGTACCTTTACCAATTACGGGTGAGATTACAGAAGAAATGCTTAGTGCCGGTTTTTCCGTTATTTCAAAGATTAGTGTTGTATCACAACTATTGCCATTATATGTATCCGTTATATCAATGGAATAAGTGCCAGCTTCAAGGTCTTTAACTACAATGGTATCTCCTGATACAAAAATATCGGAAGAAAAAATCCTGGGATCGGAACTGGAAACGGTCATTGTTCCTAAAATATTTGAGATTATAGCTGTATAATACCCGTTATCATTTCCGTAACATACCGGAGGAGTAATTATAGACTGGATGGCAATGGAGGGTGGAGCTTCTGGAATGATTGCCGTATCTACGAAAATACAATTTTTGCTATCCATAACATAAACAGGCTGTTTTCCAGATGAAAAGCCATATAATGAATTATCTGTACCATAATATTCTGAACTATTTATCTTGCTATAGGTATATGGAGGTACACCTCCGGATGCTGATACGGTGACTTTACCATTATTAACACAGTACATTGTAGGTGCTGTATCATTGGAAAAATTCATTGATACAGCAGAATTATAATTTACATGTATATTTTTTGTTTCTTCGTTACCATAATTATCATATACAACAACATAAGAACCAGCCATTCGATATGACAACCCGTTAATTTCGTAATTCCCGTTTACAAGGCTGGCTGTTGGACTGATAGTATAAGGACCTATACCACCAGACAAATTGCTTATTGTAATCTTTCCATCGTTTTGATTTCCTGAAATGCTTGTTGAGTTGCAGCTTATATTTGTTGTTTTATAAACAAATGAAATTGCATTGGGTTCTGCCAGTGTAGCTGTTTGTGTATTTGTCGAGCAATAAGCATTTTTTGCCTGAAGTGTAAAAGTTCCTTTGGGTAAATCAATGTATCCACTACCACGATAGTAAGTATTGCCATTATACAAAAACGATGAAAATAAGTTTATATATTTTGATGTGCTTCCGGCAATTATTTGAACCGATAAGGTACGACTACTATCAACAGAGAAATTAACTCTACCTTTTCCGTTAATTGTTGATATATGAACAGAATCCCCATTATTATCTTTTAATCTGGTTTGATAAGTAATAGGACTGAGAATAAATTGAGGAACTCGAGGAATATTGAAAGTGCCAATGTATGGACACGGAATGCCATCATATTCTACTTTTATGGTATAAGTTTGTCCACATTGAATAGAAGTCTTCTTTCCATTTGCATCTAATGTACCGTTCGTAATGTAATAATAGCCTCCAACATTTGCCAGACCTCCTGCATTAAAGGAGTTCCCTTGCTTAGCACCTGATACAGTAATTTTATAATCACCCGTTGTCGGGGCAGGTATTTTAATTGTTGAGGAATCTCCAAAACAATCAGGAGGTAGTATTTCAATTTCATCATCCATATCAAGATTTGGAAAATAATAGAGGTAATTTGTACTTGTACTATAAGAATAATAATTATCCTCCAGTATTTTTGCAGTTCTGAATCGAATAGCTTTGCCCAACTCAATGTATGCGCTTAAATCATCATATGAAAAATATTTAGTATCTCCATTACTGTTCAAGGATATTCCAGGAAGCGTTTGCCAGACACCCGTTCCACTAAGAACTTGTAATACTTTATAACTTTTCGAATTTTCATAGTATTTGCTAGTAATTACTTTTATTCTGTAATTATCTTTTAAACAAGCATAGTTTCCTTGTTTTTTGTCTTTAGCATCTATAAAATATACTGAATCAATTACAATCGGATCATCAACCAAAACATTATATCCGGCGTCCAATCTTCTGGTGCATCCGCCATCCGTTTTTGCATTTCCAATCTCTAAATTGAAATTTTCATCGCCATTATTATAACTTTCATCATCAGGGCCAACTTCTATACCGATTCCAGCTCCAGCCTTCCCAATTCTACCAACCAGCCTAAAAGCATATGGTTTTTCATATAATACAACATTCTGTGCATCTTTCGTAACATCTAATTTGCTCCATGTAGTATCTGCATAATAAATATGCAACCATAAGGGGGCATATAAATCACCCAAACATCCCCCACTTTTATCTGGAATATAGTAAAGTTTTGTAAGTGTAATATAGTATCTGTTTTCCTGACAAAATATTTTTAAATTCAGGAAAGTAAATAGTATTAAAGCTGTTATAATTTTAACCTTTATCATTCGATTTTTATTGATTACATTATTAATCTTTTTCTCATTCAACAACTACACCTGAAAGAGAAGCTTCATACCCATTCAAATACACCTTAATATCATAAATACCAGTTGTCAATGAAGGTTCAAAATTAAATTCCAGGATATGTACCTGATTATAATAATAAAGAGTATTGCCATATGCTCTATTAAATATGTGTTTTTTATTTCCAAAAAAAACTGAATCAGGCCCAATATCTCCAAATCTACCATATAATAATGCATGACTATTATCTTCCATTTCAATATAATCGATAAAGGGAGCATCAGGAAATAAGTTTATGATATACTGGTCCCCAATTATCATATTTTGCTCTTTAACAATTATTGATACTTCCTTTTCTTCGGAATAGCCGAACCAGTTTGTATTGTTAACTTTCTTTTTTATGGTAAAAGTCAATGCAGTATCACTTTTATCTGTTATTTGAGTCCAGCCAATACTATCTTTTATTAGTATTTCACAATCATCATTGAAATCATCAAGATTCTTGCCAATCAGGTAAATCTTTTCGCCCGGACGAACTCCATTTACTGTAAATGACAATGAACTATTTTGATGAAACATATTTAATATGGTAAAAGAATGAAGTTTAAATGAAATTGTATTGCTTAGAATCTTCCCTAATGAATTATCATATAAAAAAGCCTGGGCATTATACTTATTACCTCTTTTCAATCCTTTAATTAACTCGTTAAATTCACCTTCCGATGAATTAATTTTCAGATTCACCGAGTCGATTAATACCATATTAGAATCATAGAGATAGATACCACGGTTATCTACTTCATTTTTATTTTCTAAAGAGACAATAATTTTACATGACACCTGAGTTGTATCAAGTACCTTGAAACTATTTATTTCAATTGCCCCTGTAGATGGTGATTTTTCTTCTTCACATGATGTATAAAAGATGAACCCTGCTAGTATTAAGCTGTAGTATTTCAGTTTCATAATATTTAATCAATTGGATTATACATTTCTATTTTAATGCTAGAGGTAGTAATATTCCTACCTGGCAATACATATTTTATAGTTACTGGATATGCACCCTTGGTTACTACGGGAGGAAAATCTGTAGCAATGATTACTGATTCAGTGCTTGTTAATGGTTTTCCCTGAACTCTTTTAATGGCAATATTATTTTTAATGAGCGAAAAATCTCTTGAACACCAATAGGGAATTGAATATGTGAAAATTCCATAGGCATAAACACCTGTTATTACACCAGTGCTTATTTCATCTTGGGTGAGTGTACGATCAATAACCAGGTTATCAATAGCTATGGCTGCTTTGGGAGGAAAGCCGTATTTATTAAATTTTTTGTCGATATTTTCCCTCTGGGTCACAATAGTACTTTGACTTATATCCCTGTACATGTTCTTATATACAGAGTTCTTATACCAGCTTGTATTGTCGGTCTGTGCTTCAAATTGTATGATAGGAAAATCATCATGAAGCCACTGGATTTCATATTTGTCAAAAAATTCGTCATCAGTAATATTGGCTTTTATGTGATGTACAAAAGGTTCTACATAATCACGCCAGCCGGTACCGGGTATATCGTAACTTGCCAGTTTTTCAGCCAGAGTATTGTATTTGCTGGTTCTGAAATGGTTTGCATAAACTTCTTTTTCTTCCAGTATTTCCAGGTTTCCTTCAGCCTGGTTTTTTGTTACAGAAATGCTGTCGTTTCCATCCAGATTTGCTGATGTTGTGGTAATGTTGCTGGTAATGGTCACATTCTTGTTTTGTGGTACATTTACAATAGCCAGTTTATAAATCTCGTCATTATTGAATTCGGTTTTTTCTGTTGAAAAATCAATCTCAAAACGGATAGCATTGCCTGCTGAATTCGTTTTAAAGGTGAAACCGGCTTCCTGGGCATTCCCATCAAAATCGGTAACTCTTAATACCTGGTCAAAACCGGCAGGTTTGTCTGTTGTGAACAGATACGAATAGTTCTCTGTAATCAAAATATACCCATTTCTGTATTCATCGGGATAATAATTATATTGTTTAACAAGGGGATAACTGTATTTTACATGTTCGGGAAGTATCACAGTTGGCCTGTCGCCCGATTTATATTCTGCCGTTTTTTCTTCATAAACCGGTTTACCATCGGTTCCGGTTACATCTATCCATTTGTCGTTCAGCATCCGTTTAAAACCTACTTTTGCATGGACTACCATGTCTTTTTGGCTCTCGAATGGTTCAGAAGGATCAATCATATAGACTTTCCCATCCTGGCTTAGTTCATAGTTCCCATCAACCTTCTGTTTGGTGTCCTTGTAATAAACCGAAAAATCTTCGATGGTTATTTTATACCAGGCTTTCTGTCCGTCTTCCTCTTCAATTTCCATTTCCAGACCAACAGGAATGTTAAACACAGCCTGCG
>JAHEEB010000429.1 GCA_024640925.1 Bacteroidota bacterium
ACAACTTTGTAACTATTTACGTATGAAAAAATATCTTCCTTTTCTGTTTATACTGGTTTTAACAAGTTGTTACACCGTATATAATTTTGAGCCCTATAATCCGCAGAACATGATGTATGGGGGCGATAGAAAAATAGCCTACCAGGAAAACGACAGCGTAATTGTTTCGGTTGCTTTTGTTTCATATATCGAGGGTATTTATACCCTTGAGACCACCATCGATAACCAGACCAGCCACCCGGTTTCTTTTGATCCGGCAAATGTATACTTGTTCCGTTATAATACCGATTCATCCCTGGCCGATAAGTCGATATTTTATGCATCTACTCCACAGAAAGACATTGATAGTATTGATAAAAAAGTAAATAAGCTGGAAGAAAAGGTAACAGGAAGTACATTTCTAAGCATCTTTTTAGGAATGGCATATATAGGTGCCAGTGTTGCTTCCATCGGTAACGAAGATATAGCCGCAAGTATGGATGCTATTTCAGCAGTTCACGAAGCCGCCCAAATTTCGTTGGATATGGGCAGACAGGCAAATTTTGAAAAAATGGCTAACCTTTCCTGCGAAAAGCAAAATATAGCAAATACCATAGAGGCCACAACTATTGAACCAGGGGGCTTTACCGGAGGGAATGTTCGGTTTTACGTACCATATGCCGACTTTTATAAAGTTTATGTCAATGTAAACAACCGAATTTACAGGTACACATTTCATGGTGAGAAGATGGTATATTAACCTGAATTAATAAACCTGCTTGTTATTCACATGGAGATCGATAAAATGGACAATGAGATGAAGAAAATGAACGATGAGATCGACATCAGAGGCAATGAGATCGATAAAATACACAATGAGTAGGGTAAAATACGCAATGAGATCGATAAAATGGCCAATGAGATGAAGAAAATGAACGATGAGATCGGGATCAGAGGCAATGAGATCGAAAAAATGGACAATGAGTAGTGTAAAATACGCAATGAGATCGATAAAATAGCCAATGAGATGAAGAAAATGAACGATGAGATCGACATCAGAGGCAATGAGATCGAAAAAATGGATAAAGAGTAGTGTAAAATGCGCAATGAGATCGAAAAAATGGACAATGAGATGAAGAAAATGAACGATGAGATCGACATCAGAGGAGGAGTGTAAACTAGATTGTGTAAACAGGATTAAAGGAATAATAGCAAGTGCTGCGCGGGGTTATTTAGTGCACGCTACGGACAACTGTTCGTTGAATCCAACACCAGTATATCAAATAAAATAATCGATAATCAAGCTTCTGAACAATTATTTTATTGTCTGATAATTCAATAGGTATGGTTTTTCCTGATCACGGAATTTATAATTTCTACTCATAAACATTCTAAATTTAAAGCAGGTTAGTAAACTTACAAATTAGCAACAACATAGTAACTCCTGATTAACTGAGAAAGGCCACAAGTCACAGACTTGCGGCAGTTGAGGGGATTGACATCAGAGGCAATGAGATCGAAAAAATGGATAAAGAGTAGTGTAAAATGCGCAATGAGATCGAAAAAATGGACAATGAGATGAAGAAAATGAACGATGAGATTGACATCAGAGGCAATGAGATCAATAAAATGGGGAGTGTAAAGGAATAAAGACCCGGATTAGACTTTATCCAATTTATATGCCCCGAGCTCAGTGCTTGTTATTCGGACATTATACGATCAGTTAAGGTATTAATTCTATTCTTGTAACAACCAATTTTGAATTGTTATTTTTTTCATATTTTTTAAAATAATTGACTTTGATGGAATCATTTACTATTAAAGATCTATTACTAACATATCTTTCATCTGGAATAATTGTAAATTGATAGTTATTTACATCTAAAAAGATCATCTTGTAACCAAAGTAATCTTCATATTCAATTTTATTAATAATTCCTGAAGTAGATATTTCTTTTTCAAATAAACCAATATTTTTTGTATAAAATATTTCTTTTAAATTATTACCTAATATTAATATTGAAATAAATACAGAGATAGCGAACATAAAATTAGAAATTAGCTTACCCTTAAAATAAAATTCGTTGGAGAAATTATAAATCAATGAAATCCAGTTCTTTTTTGGTTTATATAAAAATATCATTTTTGAAAATATTCCAAATAATATAAAAAAAAGAATCAAAGAAATGGAATCCCAAGTGAAAATTGTCTTATTACTGAGATCCCAAACAACTGTATTCATCTGTTATACGATTTATTAATGTTCTCACTCATACTGCCGCAAGTCTGCGACTTGTGGCCAATTCCTTATTATACCGGCAATACAACATTTACCATTCCTTTTCCTCCGGAATAGTCAGTTGCACTGCTATATTTATATTCATGTGGCTCAAAAACATATCCCTCAGTAACCGGATTTCTATGAAGATAATCAAGCTTCTGCACAATTATTTTATTGTCTGAAATACGTCAACCGGGAGGTTGATGTCCAACTAATTTTCATTAGCCAAGGTTGTATTTTGCTTTAACTTCTTTCATAACTTCTTCATGTGGAAGCAAGTCCCCCTTATCAGCTTCAGCAAGTCCCTTATTGATAGATAGTCGTTCTTCTTCGCTTATTTCATCCCACCAGTCTGTTTCTTCCTCATTTTTCAATATTTTTTCCACCTTTTTTAAAATTAAAGGTTTCCTTGTATTAATAATGAGTTGGACCAATTCCAGTTTTTTAGCTTGTAAGCTCATATCCATTTCCATTAGTTATACAAATTTAACGTTTTTAACTCACTTTTAGTTATAATTCAGTGGATGATATTTTTCTGATTTGTCCTTTAAGCTCCCCAGCAAGAGGCTGTCCAAAAAGTAAATTTGCCACCAAGGCACAAAGGCCCCAAAGACTCACAAAGATCTTATTTAAAAGACATTAACCTTAGTGATACCTTTGTGTCTTAGAGTCTTCGTGGCTATTTATCAACTTTTTGGACACCTTCTTGTATTGAAATAGAAAAGTTTTAAACTTGTATTATATAATCTCCTCATACTGCCGAAAGTCTGCGACTTGTGGCCAATTCCTTATTATACCAGCAATACAACATTTATCATTCCTTTTCCTCCGGAATAGTCAGTTGCAGTGTTAAAAATATTTTTAAATGAGTTTAATGATATATTTATCACAAAAAAAAATATATATCAGAGATTGTCAATAAAAACATTTCTTGTTTATGATATATTTATCCTCTATTTTTGTCATAAGCTTATTATTTCTATCATTTTAACGACATATAAGTATGACTTTAGGTCAACATATTACCACGCTCAGAAAAGCAAAAAAGTTCTCCCAAAGTGAACTGGGTAAGAATGCAGGAACCTCCGGTGATATTATCGGGCGTTACGAGAGAGACGAAGTAAAACCTTCAATTGAAGTGATTATTAAAATTGCCGATGCCCTGGAAGTCTCGATTGATTACTTAGTGGGAAAAACCGATTTTGAGATGGATAAAGATACCATTAAGAGGATTCAGGATGTTTCTACATTGCCTACCGAGGAAAAAAGGCAGGTTTTTATGGTTATTGATGCACTAATCCGCGATTTTAAAACCCGGCAGGCTTATGCCCATTAATACGTAAACAGCTATGCAAACATTAACAATAGAACTTACTGACAATAATTCTTTAAAAGCTTTGCAGGATTTAGAACAAAAAAATTTAATCCGGATTATTAAGGAACCGGATTTGAATTCGTATTCCCTGTCAGGCGAACCTATAAGTGTTGAAGATTTTAGAAAATGGGTTGAGTATGCCGAAAACTCCCCGACTGTAAGTTTAACAGAAGCAAAAAAACGATGGGCAGGACAAAAGAAGAAGCTCCAAAAGCTTATTCGCTAAGGATCACCGAACACGCTTTACAAAACATTGATGATATTACCGGCTATATTGCCTACATCAGGCATGAGCCTTTAAACGCTATCCGAGTTGGTGACGAGATTTTTAAAACTATTGATCACATTGAGAAAAACCCACTTGCTTTCCGGGAGTGCAAAGAAATTCCAACTAAAAACAAAATCTATCGTAAAGCTGTTTGCCTTAGCTGGCTTATTATTTACAAAATTAAACCTGCCGAAATTGTAATTCTTGGTATTATTCACGGACACCGCAGGCCTTCAAGGATTAAAAGCCTTAGGAAAGCAAAATAAAAAAGCCCGCCATTCTCTACTCTACCAGGCTCTCTTTTATCTTTAGCTGAGCCATACGGATAACGTCTAATGAGATACGCTAAGGACAACGGGTACAGTGGGTCACCTTCACCGAAATATCCATCCTTGACTAACTGAGAAAGGAGGCTGTCCAAAAAGTAAATTTTCCACCAAAGCACAAAGCCCCAAAGACTCACAAAGATCTTATTTAAAAGACATTAACCTTAGTGATACCTTTGTATCTTAGAGTCTTCGTGGCTATTTATCAACTTTTTGGACACCCTCTTTTATTGAAATAGAAAAGTTTTAAACTTGTATTATATAATCTCCTCATACTGCCGAAAGTCTGCGACTTGTGGCCAATTCCTTATTAACATATACCAGCAATACAACATTTACCATTCCTTTTCCTTCGGAATAGTCAGTTGCACTGCTATATTTATATTCATGTGGCTCAAAAACATATCCCTCAGTAACCGGATTTTCTATGAAGATAATCAAGCTTCTGCATAATTATTTTGTTGTCTGATAATTCAATAGGTATGGTTTTTCCTGATCACGGAATTTATAATTTCTACTCATAATCATTCTAAATTTACAGCAAGTTAGTAAACTTACAAATTAACAACAACATAGTAACTCCTAATTAACTGAAAGGCCACAAGTCACAGACTTGCGGCAGTTGAGGGGAATTTATAATTTCTACTCATAAACATTCTAAATTTACAGCAAGTTAGTAAACTTACAAATT
>JAHEEB010000030.1 GCA_024640925.1 Bacteroidota bacterium
AGATATGGATTGATCAGTGATTGGTGATCAGTGATCGGTGATCGGTGATCGGTATTCAGTATTCCTCTTCACTCATCACTTTTCACTTTTTGTTCCCTACTCCCTACTCCCTACTCCCTAATCCCTAATCCCTAATCCCTACTCCCTATTACCTATTCCCTATTGCCTATTCCCTACCCTATTCCTAACAAATTCTCCTGTTTTTTTGTCAATTCTTTGGACTTTTCTATATCAAATAGTTTTACATTTGGTGACTTGAAAATGACTTCCAATGAAGAAAAAAATTGCAATTTCCATTCTTGGCATATTTTTAACATCTGCCATTTACTGTACCGATTACTATGTTTCAACCAGTGGCAATGATACCAATTCCGGGGCCTTCGATAAACCATTCCGCACCTTGCAAAAGGCTATTGTTACAATAAATGCCGGCGATTATATTTATATGTTCGGCGGCACTTATGACGAAGCAGCAACAATAAATATTGCTTATGGCAATAATGGAACCACGACAGATTACAAGCATATTTATGCCTGTAGCAGCGATTCTGTTATACTTAACTTCTCATCTATGGCCGAATTAAGTACAAACAGGGGTATTCAGGTTTATGGCGATTACTGGTATATTAAAGATATTGTCATTCAGGATGCAGGTGACAATGGAATGATGATAAGCGGAAATCATAACACCATTGAAAATTGCGTTTTTCGCAGAAATCATGATTCCGGACTGCAAATTAGCCGTCGACAATCATCCCTTAGTTCCATTAGCGGTTGGCCTTCTTACAATATGATACTCCATTGCGAAGCTTATGATAATTCCGATTCGGACCATGAAGATGCTGATGGTTTTGCCCCAAAATTAACGTGTGGCGTTGGAAATATTTTTATTGGATGTGTGTCGCATCATAACATTGACGATGGATACGACCTGTATACCAAAACGGAAACAGGTCCAATAGGGACAGTTACTTTTATCAATTGTGTTGCTCATGACAATGGTACTTTAAGAGACGGAAGGACTTCGGGAAATGGCGACAAAAACGGGTTTAAACTGGGAGGCGATAAAATTCCGGTAAATCATATTGTAAGGCGTTGCGTGGCCTATAATAACGGAAAGCATGGTTTTACCTATAACAGCAACCCCGGAACTATTGAAATGAGCAATTGCACTTCCTATCAGAATATGGAGCGCAACTTTAGTTTTGATACCGGTTCTTCAGTTTTTACAAATAACTTGTCATACTTAGCTACATTAAACGACAAAGCTTATGGGGTGGATAATGGCAAAAATGTTTGGGATAACGACAAGGATCCTTTATATATTATTACCGGTTCTGATTTTGTTTCGTTAACTCCCGGACCAAATGCCGATCCTTTCAGTAATGGATTTCTTCAGTTAAAAGAAGGCGGACAACTAATAGATAAGGGCGTGATTATTCCGGAGATTTCATACAACGGAACAGCCCCCGATATTGGCGCACTGGAGTTTGGAGGAAATGACAGCACTCCTGTTTACATACTATCTGTATCGGTTATGGGGAACATAGGGGGAACAATTACTATATCACCAGAACAGAACACATACGATAGTGGAGCTGTAGTTACTGTTTCCGCAACACCTGCAGAAGGCTATACTTTTGCCGGATGGACGGGTGACTATTCCGGGACAGACTCAATTGTGGAAATTACCATGACCGCTGTTACAGCGATAACTGCTGTTTTTGAAGAAATACCAGTAGTTATCCCGATAATGTCCGTTCAAAGTGATATCCCTTTTATTATCTATCCCAATCCAATGACTTCAGAATCTGTTATCGAATATACTGCTATTGCCACTGGAACAGTTGTTATATTCCTGTGCGATTTAACTGGTTCAAAACAAGAACTCTTCAACGGGCAAGTTCAGTCTGGTGAACACCGCTCGATAAATCTGGATGCATCGGTATATATTCCCGGCATTTACCTGGTTGAAGTCAGAGAAAATGACAGGAGAGTGGTGCAAAAAGTTGTTCTTAAATAGATTGCTTTATTATTACAAAATCGTTTACAATTAATGCACACAAAAGAAGAAGATAGCCACGAAGACTCTAATACACAAAGGTATCACCAAGTTTAATGTCTTTTAAATAAGATCTTTGTGAATTCTCTGGGGCTTTGTGTCGTGGTGGCAAATTTACTTTTTTGACAGCCTCGATAAAAAAGGGTTAAAGGTTTTCTTCGGCAGATTCGCCGGTTTCGAAAATAGTATTTCCGCTTTTTTCAGGGTTGTGTTTAAACTCATACCAGATATTGTAGTAGCCTACTTTCGGGTGCATACTGGTAGTAAATTTGTTGTTGATTACCCTGTAATTAGAAAGCTCTCCATGCGATCCGGTATACATTGTATAGCCACCACCTCCAATCAGATTGTCTTCAACAAGTATATTCCGGACATTGGCCGTAGCAGAGTCGTTTCCGCCATTAATATTAACACATCCGGTTTCGTCGCCGGTTAAAAGAATGGTATTGTGCCGGATGGTAATATTGCTAATGGTTCCGCCACCTGCCTGTATACCGTCGGAATGCCAATCGAGACCTTCGGGAGTGAAAATATCGTGGATATAACAATCTTCCACAGTAAAGCTATCATTAATTTCAATGCCATTGCCAGTGTTATGAATATTACAGCGGCGTATAATCAGGTTAGTCGCTTCTCCTGAAATAGCCCTGGCCACTTTGTCTTGTCCGTCAAACTCACAGTCTTCTATAAGCAGATTCTCTGTTAGTTCTGTTGTGTGGAGCATTGTCCATGTGGCATCCACATCGCCGCTATAGATTATACGAACATTCCGGAGAGTAATGTTTTTTGCATTTATGTACAAAGCATCGTTAATGTCCATAATAACATTTTGAACGACAACATTGTCGTAAGAGAAATTTGTACTCCCAGTATATGTCGAAAGTTTTCCCTGCGGGCCTGTATTTATTGTGTCGGGATATGAAGTCTCTTTTGTTGTTGAATCTTTATCGCAACTGATAAAAGAGCAAACAGATACAGAAAGAATGATCATTAATTGGAATAGCTTTTTAGTTTTCATAATTCATTATAATTTATAAGATTGTCGATTTAAAACATCACATAACTTCGTGTTGCTATATTAAATAAATAATTTGAATTTCCACTTGATAAATAAGTAGAATTCTTTATACTTTCTATACGCCATTACGAGGGGCGAACGACTTTTTCGCCGAAGTAACCGGAACGAAGTAGAGCTCGGAGGAACCAATTTTTCTCGATTTTTGATACAGATTGCTTCGTCAGTTATCTTTATTCATCATAGCAACTTTACTCTTATCAATTCCTTCTGCATCTAATCAACATACGTATTCTGCCTGGCAATGACGATAAAGGGACTTTCTATACGTCATTACGAGGCGAATGCACAGAATTAACCTTTTGCAAAAGCTTTATCGCCGAAGTAACCGGAACGAAGTGGAGCTCGGGGAACCAATTTGTCTCGATTTTTGATACAGATTGCTTCGACAGTAATCTTTATTCATCATAGCAACTTTATTCTTATCAATTCCTTCTGCATCCAATCAACACACGTATTCTGCCTCGCAATGACGATAAAGGGACTTCCTATACGTCATTACGAGGCGAATGTCCGAAATAAACTTTTTGCAAAATTATATCGCCGAAGTAACCGGAACGAAGTGGAGCTCGGGGAACCAATTTGTCTCGATTTTTGATACAGATTGCTTCGACAGTAATCTTTATTCATCATAGCAACTTTATTCTTATCAAATTCCTTCTGCATCTAATCAACACACGGATTCTGCCTCGCAATGATGATAAAGGGACTTTCTATACGTCATTACGAGGCGAATGCACAAAATTAACTTTTTGCAAAATTATATCGCCGAAGTAACCGGAACGAAGTGGAGCTCGGCGGAGCCAATCCGTTTCTATACAAATTGATCGGTATATATCAACAGATTGCTTTGTCAGTAATCCTTTTTCATCTAAAAACCTTATTCATATCAATTCCTTCTGCATCTAATCTATTCACGTATTCTGCCTCGCAATGACGATAAAGGAGTCATTATTCATCCAAACTATCAAACAAATCAAGCCACTTCGGATTATGATTGTTTATGAGTAAATTTTTCTTCATTCGTGAACCTGCCTTAAGTTGTTTTTCTCTATAAATAGCTCCTTCAATTGTTGAGTATGACTCATAATATACCAACTCATCAACATTGTACTTACTTGTAAATGAATTGAGATACTTTTTTGTTTTATGTTCCCAAACCCTATTCCTAATCTGACTTGTAACTCCAACATATAAAACAGTATGGTTTTTATTGCTCATAATATAAACATATCCACCTCTTTCCATGTATTAACAGGTATTCTATTAATGATTATTAAATGTATGGTTATCTGTTTATAATTTACTCGATTTCATCTACTTTTGATTGGAAAGCGCACAGATTATAGACTTATTTTGAACGTAATCACAAAAATGCTATTGGTTTAACCAAATCGATTGTTATTTTAAAACAGATTTGTTAGTAATCCCTATTTATCAAATTCCTTTTACATCCAATCAGCACACTTCTCCTGCCTCGCAATGACGGTAATGGAGAATCTCTTTATACCAACTCATTTTTTAACATCAGGCAATAAAAAAACCTGCCGCCCCTTACGGAGCAACAGGCTAACCAAACATCCTTAGATCAAAAAACTACTTTTTATAAATTGATACGATATTCATTAAAAAAAGCTTTAAAAAGTACCTGCCAGCTGTCATGATTACTGGCAGGTATTAACCAAACCTCACATCAAAAAAAACTATTTTGGTTCTGAGAGTTACTAGTGTAAATCCGGTAATTAACAGATATATCATTGAAATAAAAACAAACCAATTCCCATGTTTAGAATAAAATGTCGATGGATTTTTCGTTTGAATTGTTCCATTTATTAATCGTGGTCTAAGCCCTTTATCCGATACCTGTATTCTTCCACGGCCATCAATAACCCCCGATACTCCCCTGTTTGAGTTAATAATTATGTCTTTACCAAATTCGACTGCCATCAGGCGGGTGCCATAAAAATGATGCATACCAATCATGCTGCCTTCAAACCATGCATTGTTCGACATTACAACAAAGAAACCGGCTCCTTTTTCAATCGATTCGGCATACGATGATGGTATTAACGACTCATTGCAGATGAGTATCCCTGCTTTGCTGAAAGGGGTTTTGAACAAATTGCGTTTTACTCCGGGTATAATATTATTTTGAACACTTTTTTTAAAGAAGGGTAATTTAGCTTTTGCAAATGGTTCTTCCAGAAACGAAAGCAACTGCATCTTATCATACCTGGCAGCTATTTCACCATCGGGCTCGATATAATAGGCTGAATTATATTGTTTACCTTTTTCAAAAGGTGTAAATATGCCAATTATATGTCTGGCGCGGGTTGGCCATGTAATATTCAGACAAAGTGTTATCAAATCGTCGTCCATGGCTAAATTCCAGGGTAAGGCAGATTCGCTCCAGACAATTAACTGAGGATTTTCTTTAGCTGCCTGTATATTCAAATCGAAAAATATAGTTTCAAGAGAATCATTTTTCTCGGGTTGCCAACGCTGTTGTGCCTCCACATTTTCGCAAATAATAGCCACTTTAACATTGTTTTCTTTATTAATCTTTGAATCCAGGCATTGAAATCCGATAGCGAGCAGCAATGAGTATAAAGCTAAGGGAAGCCATAATTGTCTGTATTTTTTTTCTGAAATCGCTGAGGATAAAAGAGCATTTATGGTTATAATAAAAAAAGTGAGCCCTCCGGTTCCGGTATAAGAGACCATCTGGATTGGCAGGTTCCATTTTGTTTGGGAATAAGCATACTCATAATTAAGCCATGGAATGCCGGGATTAATTTTCGTGCGAGCCCAATCAATTATTATCCAAATCGCACCAGCAAACAGGGCATTGAGCCACCATGCTTGTTTCCATTGGAAATTCATTTTGCAGATTACGGCGAAAATCCATGCTGGCAGAGCAGTTATTAATGCAAAATAAAATGCCGAAATTATCCATAACAAAACACCAATACTCGAACCTTGTCCGGTGTATCTTCCAACCGACGAAATCATCCAGAACAGCAATATAAGTCCCTGTAGAAAGCCACAAACAGCACCTTGCAGAAAAGCTTTGTCAGGTTTCATCTTTATTGACCAGAATAGGGGAACGAGCATGAACCAGGCTAACCAATGAAAAAAAAACAACATCGCTATACCCGATAAAATTCCGGAGATTGCAGGAAGAAGAAGATGTATGTATTGTCGGTTTCTGAACACGGGTAATAGCTTAAGTGAACAAAAACGAAATTAAAGACAGAAAGCCTACTTTTCAATTTTATGTGATGATATGCAAATCAATCGTGTTCTTTCGACAGAATCGGGTGATGAAAAATTGAGTATCGCAGGTATTTCTGATACAGATAAAAATAAATCTCTTTTTGAAGGAAATGATTTTTGATTTTCGCCAGGGTATATTTCAATTTTTTGTGATGACATGCAACTTTTTGATGTTGTCACGACAAAGTTACGGGATGAATTCCGGAATTCCAGCCAGGGGCACTGTTTAATGGCCGAAAACGCTTAAAAAGTGAATGCGACAGTTAATAGAATGAAAGGATTCATTCACCCGGTTAAATTGATGAATCATAAAAACCAACATATAACGGTACTGCATACGGTGTATATTCTGCATAAATTTGGCTGTCTTAATCGAACGAAGATAAGAATGAAATAAAGTGTATGTAAATTTTAAAAAATAAAGGAATTATGAAAAAACTATCAACCCTTCTTTTTGTGATGTTAATCGCAACTGCTTTTATTTATGCCCAGGAAAGCACATTCAACAAAGGTGATAAAGTGCTGAACATTGGGCTGGGATTAGGTTCCACAATCTATGTCGGATCATATTATTCAACGCAGGTACCTCCTATTTCGGCTTCGTTTGAAGTTGGAACACATGATGGTATTTTTGAAAAAGGGGTAATTGGCATTGGCGGATATGTTGGTTATAGCGCCCATAAATGGGAATACTCGAATGACTGGTACTATAAATATTCCGATTTCATTATCGCAGCCAGAGGAAGCTTTCATTATCCGCTTTATGATAAGCTGGATACCTATACAGGTTTGCTTCTTGGTGTAGAAATTGTAAGTGCTAAAGAATATGGAGATCCATATTACGGATATAACTACAATGCCGGAGGAAGCGGACTTGCTTTCTCATGGTTTGCCGGAGCACGGTATTATTTCTCCGATAAGTTCGCAGCAATGGCCGAAATTGGATATGGGATAACCTACCTGAATTTTGGAGTTTCTTTAAAACTGGGTCAGGCTCAAGCGAGCGAATAGAGATTTTTTGAAGAATAGCTCCTAATCTAAGCTACAAAACGATTCATTTATAAAAACCGAAGCAGTCTTGAGTATTCTTAAGACTGCTTTTTTATTTTAAGATAAACAACCGAAAACCTAAAATCCAGCACTCAATAAAAAGCAGAACCCAACATGGCTAATTAGGGCATGCATAAAAAGAAGTATTAGTTTACTAATCTGGTTTTACTTTGTGATTCTACGTTTTGGTGCCTTTGTGGCTTTTCTTTGGTGCTTAGATGGAATGCTTAAAATGCATGCATCATTAGTTATTCTTGTTGTTTGAAAAATATTCACAGAGTGCGACCGGTTAAATAATCAATCTCATGCTTTCTATAAACATTTGACCTCACTGAAGTCATTCTTTTTCAGCAGACCCTGATTAATTCGAAATTTGGTGTTTTAATCTGTTTTTGCATCTCCTGACAACTCTCATAACAGAGTTCAAAAAGAAAAACCTGCCAACAATCATTGCTGGCAGGTCAACCAAACCATACATCAAAAAAATTACTTTTTAATTATTTTAAAAACGTGGCCATCGACATTTAAAATATACGCTCCGTTTGTTAGATTGTGAATATCAATTTCTGTTGATTCGATAGTCTGTTCAAGCACCAGACGCCCGGTTAAGTCAAATATATGAACATAAACGTTAACAGGTATTTCTCCTTGCAAATGAATTATATCACTAGCCGGATTAGGGAATATAGATAATCCTTGCGGAGTATTATATTCGATATTGCCTGAAGCAGCTGTAACAGTGAGTTTTCCAACAGCATAAACAATTTCGTATTTGTTGTCTGCTGCTCCATATGGCACAATATCGTACGCCCCAACAGGAGAAGTTGATCCTGCACTGCACGATACTTTCGGAGGGGTACTCAGCACAGTTGCATCGTCGCCATCGACAAAACCACTATAGCTTAATGTTAACGCAGGGTTATCTTTACCTGTCTTACGGGAAAAGTTATTCGCTATTATTGTGAGTACCGGTTTTTTAAGGTTGATAACAGGTAATTCATCAGTAGAATAAGTTATTCCGGTAGTATCCGAATCGGCAAGTCTGAACAAATATGATTTCTCGAAATCAGCATTAGGCGAAGGTTTTATGCAATACTCAAATTCTGCAATCGTACTATCTTCCATGAAAATGAAAAGAAATTCCGGGTCCTCTCGCATTGCCCCTACTAAATAGGTATAGTCGCTATAAGGAGAACTATAAGTTAGTTTTTTAAATACACCGTCTGTATTTGAAATATACGAGGACAAAGAATACATAAATGCTTCGCTTGAATCATTCGACACAATATGCCAAATTTTATCGCTTAAATCATTATTTTGTTCCTTATAATACAAAACCAAATCATCTGAGTAAGTGCCAACACCTACACTTAATGCCATACGTAGACGAATATTACTCTCGTTATCCTGAGTAATCGGATTGTTCTCAGAGGCACTCCAGACTGCCCAATTTTCATCTCCGTCATCTAGCCGAAAGCGCCAGTTGCCCAAAGAAGCAGAAGCACATAAGTCAATTACTGTAAGGGCAAACAGAAATACTGTCAAGGATAAAAATTTTTTCATAATTATTTGTTTTAAAAATTAACTGCATAAAATCCATTTATTGCAAGAAAACACTTTAGTAAAAAAAACTAATTACCTATGAATATAAATCAGATTCGTATTATTGAACTATAGAAACAGATTAAAGTTAACTGGGAAAAATCGTGTACTTATCATTTATTTCTCAAATCTATATTTGTATTAAATTGCATGTTAAAAGTTTGTGTGGTAAAGACCTGTCAGCTAAAAATCCAAAGCTGACAGGTCAACCAAACCCTTCATCAAAAAAATTACTTTTTAATTATTTTATAAACAGAACTACCTACGTTAAGCATATATGCGCCATTGCTCAGCTGATGAATATCAATCTCCTGTCCATCGATTAATTGTTCAAGCACCAGGCGACCTGATAAATCAAAAATACGTGCATATGCACCCATAGGGGTTTCTCCATTCAGATGAATTATATCACTGGCTGGATTTGGGTATACGGATAATTCCTGAGATAAATTATCATTAATGCCACTTGCTGCTGTAACAGTGAGTTTGCCTGTGACATATGCAAAATCGTATTTATTGTCTGCTGCACCATAAGGAACAATGTCGTATGTTCCTGCGGGAGAGGCAGTGTTGGCAGCACAAACCTTTTGAGGTATGGTGTTCAGCACACTTTCATTATCGCCATCGACAAAGCCGCTATAACTTAATGAGGATGCCGGGTTATCTTGGCCGGTTTTACGAGAAGCATTGCTTGCTGTCACAGTAAGGATAGGCTTTTGAAGGTAGATTCTTGGAAGAAGGGATTCTTGCTCCCAATCTGCAATAGCCGTATCTGCCTGATCAATATTAAAGATATATGGTTTATTAAAATCGGCATTTGGCGAAGCTTTTATACAATATTCCAGTTCTGTTCGTGTTTCATCGCCTATAGAGACGCTTATAAAGCCCGGCTCCTCAAATGCTACTCCAACCAAATATGTAAATAAAGAACTGGTTGTAAGTTGTTCGTAAGTAAAATTATAATTTTCAATATTTGGTGATAGCGAAAACATAAATGCTTCATCCGGATTATTTGTCACCAGGTGCCATAAGGTATCGTTTTCATCCATATATGGTTTATAATATAAAGCAATGCTGTCACTGTAACCTTTCAGGGTTCCTTCAATAAATTCCATCCTCAATCGAATGTTACTTTCATCCTTTTGTACAATGGAATCATTTTCAACAGCTTTCCAGGTAGCAGTAGATTCACTGCCATCATCATTCCGAAAGCGCCAGCTTCCAATAGAAGCAGCAGCATTTAAATCAAACACTGTAATCATGAGAAGCAATGTTGCAACAAGTAAATTTTTTTTCATTCTGTATATTTTAAATTTAAATAAATGTCAACCTATATCTGGCTAGTAATGTGATTTTCAAATTCACTTATTAGTCAAAACGAAGCAGTTAAAAGTTCTCCGGTTACAAAAAGCCGGAATACGTAGTATATTCTATTGGTTAAAAATCTTATTTTTTACTAATCTTATAAACTAACCCATCGATGCTGAGAAAATACACACCATTTGAAAACGAACGGATATCTATTTCCGGTGTGTTCAGAGATTGTTCAAGCACTAGCCTGCCAGAAAGATCATACAGTCTTGCTTTTGTATTAAGCGGTATTTCGCCCTTCAGATAAATAAAATCACTGGCAGGATTGGGGTAAACCAGATGTCTTTCTGTGAAATTATTATCGAGGGTAGTTGCTGCAGTCACAGTGAGTTTGCCCGGAATATACACAA
This sequence comes from Bacteroidota bacterium, assembly GCA_024640925.1. Taxonomy (GTDB): domain Bacteria; phylum Bacteroidota; class Bacteroidia; order Bacteroidales; family UBA10428; genus UBA10428. Next base: position 10,787 of record JAHEEB010000030.1, read on the forward strand.
AATCGTATTTGTTGTCTTGAGCACCATAGGGTACAATGTCATATGTTCCGGCAGGAGAAGCAGAATTGGCAGCACAAATTTTTGAAGGCTGGGTATTCAGCACACTTTCATTATCTCCGTCCACAAATCCGCTATAACTTAATGAGAGCAAAGGATTATCCTGACCGGTCTTACGTGAAACATTATTTGACGTAACTGTGAGAATCGATTTTTGTAAATGAATTCTTGGTAAGTAATCATCGGGATTGTCTATTGCAGAAGTATCTACATTGTCAATTTTAAAAATATATGATTTCCCAAAAACAGCATTTGGCGAAGCTTTTATACAAAATTCAAGCTCTGTTATAATGCTATCGGCCAGGTTAAAGCTAATAAAACCAGGGCTCTCAACTACAACCCCGGTTACATAAGTAAACGTAGAAGAAGTTGTTAGTCTTTGAAAAGCATCGGAATAATTACTTATGTATGGCGACAAAGAAAATGTAAATGCTTCGTTTGTATCATTTGTTACAAGGTGCCAGACATCACTACTATCTTTCGGATAGGATTTATAATATAAAGCTAAATAATCAACAAATCCATTTTCATTTGCCTGAGAAAAAGATAATCGTAAACGAACATTGCTCTCGTCTGTTTGAATAAGTGAATCGTGTTGATATTCTTTCCATGTAGCAAATTCCTCATTTCCATCATCATTCCGAAAACGCCAGTCTGTAATAGAGGCCATAGCTTGTAAGTCAACTGCAGTGACAACAAACAGCAACATTGCAATAAGTAAATTTCTTTTCATTCTGTATAATTTTAATTTAAATTTAAATTAATGTTAACCTATATCTGGCTAGTAATATGTTTCTCAAATTCACTTATTAGTCAAAACGAGGCAGTTAAATGTTTTCCAGTTACAAAAAGCTGGAAACCTTAGTATATTCTATCTACAAAAAAACTTCTCTTCATATTTTTCTGTTTTTGGTTGCTGCTCGGTAAAATTCTAACACTATTAAATAAATCGCCATTAGAATGACAAACCATTCACCATGCTTTGCATAGAATGTTTTGTGGTTTTTTGGATGGATAGTACCACTCAGAACAGCAGGTTCATGACCTGCGTTCATTATCCGTATTACACCTTTCTCGCTAATGATTCCTGAAACACCTCTATTCGCATTAATTATCATATCCTTCCCAAATTCAACTGCTCTCAACCGGGTATCATAAAAATGATGTATTCCTAAGCGACTTCCTTCAAACCATGCATCGTTCGACATTACTACAAAAAAATCAGCACCTTTTTTAATCGATTCCTTATATGTTGGTAAAACCAGCGATTCGTTGCAGATACATATTCCGGCACTTCCATATTGGGTCTTTAAAATGTTACGTTTAATGCCTGGAATAAGATCGGTGTGCATACTTTGCCGAAAAAAAGGCAGTTTTGCCCCGGCAAAAGGTGCTTCCAGGAAGGAGAGAAGTTGCATTTTATCGTATCGGCCTGTTATAGCTCCATCGGACTCTATGTAATATGCAGAATTATATCTTTTGTCTTTTTCTTTTTCCGAAGGGGTAAAAATTCCGATAATATGGTTAGCCCTTGCAGGCCAGGTAATTTTCAGACATTGGGTAATTAAATCGTCGTCCATGGCAAGGTTCCATGGCAGAGCTGATTCACTCCATACAATCAGTTGAGGGTTTAATTTAGCTGCCTGCTTATTTAAGTCAAAAAATATAGTTGCCAGCGAATCGCCATTGTTGGGTTGCCATCGTTGCCTTGCATCCATGTTTTCGCAGATAAGCGCTACTTTAATGGATTTTTGCTT
>JAHEEB010000430.1 GCA_024640925.1 Bacteroidota bacterium
TGCATACAGATATGTTGTTCAGGAATTTGCTGACAGAGGTCGTATTTCATGTTCCTATGATCACGAAGCCTGGAGCAGTGGAGAAAAATATTCATTCTACCTTGCCTTATGCAATTATTCCAACCCTTCTGTTACATGGGCTGGTGAAACCAAGGAGTCTTCCAGTGAAACATGTGAAACGCTAATTAATAATACGGAAAAGTGGTACACCAGTGCCCTTGGAGCAATTGCTCCATATTCCGATTTACCGGAAGATCATTCAGAATATACTGCCATTTCTGATATAACTCCATATGCTTTAGTTACCCCAAAAACTTCTGATGAGATAACTAAAATTGAGTTTGAGCTTGCGAAAATGAAATCGGAATGTATCAGCACATGTTACAAGAAAAAAGGAAATATTGAGCAGGCAGTACATAATGCTCTCGACCAGGGATGCTATGATGTTGGTGGTTGTTTTACCCCACAAACACCATGGAATATACCGGAAAGTCATGTAAAAAAAATGATTGATACTGTTTTAAAGGAATGTATAAGTAAGTGTAATGTTACCACATTTGCCTGCGAAGATGTAGGCGGATACCGCGATATTGAGACACGTAAAGATTCTTTGGGGGCAATATCTGTTACCAGTGGCACTTATACAAACCTATACCTGGGTATTGCACATCCACATTCAACAGATGAAAGCATATGTAGTGAAACTCCTCTGGTAAGTAAAAATTATGCCGATTGTGGTACGAATTACATTAGCAATATCGATTTCAACGATGATGGAATTTTTGATGCCTATAGATGGACAATAAATAGCACACTTTCTCCCAATGATTATTCCTGGTACGAATATACCCAGGTGCAGCAAGCAAGATACTGGAAGGTGGAAATTTCACTCGATTCGTATTGCGATGAAAGAGAAATGCCTGTTGGCGAAACCTTTGTTGCTCCAACGGGGAATACAACAAATTTTGTTGACAAAAACGAGTATGAAAAACCCACCGGAGTTCCTGATGCCAGCTTTATTCCGGTAAATAATGCGGTAACTAGTCCTGCCAAAGCAGTTGTAGTTACAATAAAACCTTAAAACGAACAATAACCCAGAACATTCAGCAACAAACACTATGAATATGAATAGCCCGTTTAAACTTTGTAAAGGAATGAAATCAGTTACAAACAAGATTCTCTTAGCAATATTGCTTTTAGTTTCTGGTATATCCTATTCGCAGGATATTAATATTTCTACTATTGCCATATCAGGCGAAAAAAGCATCAGTACTGGCAAAGAGATAACTATCCGGACTGAAATCAGGATTGCAAAACTTTTAAACAAGAATTTCCGGGTGGCATTTTATCTTTCAGCTGATCAAATTTTTGATTCAACGGATATACAACTCTCAACAGAAGAGGTAAGGGCTTCCTCCTTTGTTATGAGTAAAGATTTTACTTATTTATTAAATAACTCCATTCCTGGTGGTTCATATTATGTATTTGCATTTGCCGATTATCAGCAAAAAATTCAGGAAACCAATGAAGCCAATAATAAAACAAGTACCTCTCAACCGGTACAGATAATCAATACTATCCTGAACGCAAAGGGTATTCATTCTGATGATAGTTCCGGATTTTCGGACATTGGAAATATAGCCGGAAATAAAACATCGGGCTCCGAATCTGTAACAAGCGCTGATAAAACATCTGTTTCTGCCAATGATATAGAAGAGAAATCTAAGAACACCAATGTAGCAGATGAATTGGCCTGGCAACAATCCAACGATTCAACGGAACAAGCAAATGCAGCCTTGGATAAAAAACTTGGTATAACTCCGGGAACAACATCAGGTCTTGCCACAAAAAGAGCAACAGCTGCAATTACCGGTTCTGACTTTGTTTCCGAATCGGTAACAGTCCCTGCTACTTTTAATTTTTATGTTTCAAAAAGTGGTTCTAACTCAAATGCTGGAACTGCGGCTGCACCATTTTTAACAATACAATATGCAATTAATGCGGCTGCATCTGGCCAAAGTATTAAAGTTATGCCAGGTGTATATTATGAGAACCTTAATTTTAACGAAAAATATCTTTATCTATATGGTAGTCCGGAAAACCCCGAACTTACTGTCATTGATGGAAATGGTACAGACAGGGTAATTGCTTATTATCTAGCTGGAGATTCCGACTGGATAGTTGATGGTTTTACAATTCAGAATGGAAATTCTATTGGAGTATCTTATCATCCCTCACATGGAGGTGGTATTTATCTGTTTGGTTCTGTTTCTATGACTGTTGCCAACTGTATTATCCGGAATAATATTTCGGGCATTGGTGCAGCATTAGATGCCCGACATTCCGGAAATTTCACACTTGAAAATGTTTTAATTTACGATAATACGGCTACTGGAGGTGGAAGTGCTATTTTTATTTATAATGAAAGTAGTGCCTCTTTTACAAATGTTACCATTGCAAATAACATAGACCAAACTTCTGGTTATGGTGCTATATTCTTGCAGCGTAGCGCAACTTTTACCGGAACCAACTGTGTAATCTGGAATTCAGGAACTCCTTATGAATTTGTTTTTTCTTCAAGTACATCAACATCATTAAATAGCGCATGTACAGCTACTTTAAACTATTCAGATATACGAGGGGGAAATACCTTGGTAAATCTTGGTGGTAGCGGTTTTACCATGACATTTAATTATGCAAACAGAAGTAATTTTTCTTCTGATCCACTCTTTACGGATTATACCAACGATAATTATTTGTTAAGCAGCACATCTCCTTGTATTGATATGGGTAGCGCTACCTCAAGCTATAACGATTCAAAGTTTCCACCCAGTCAGGGTACAACACGTAACGATTGCGGATATACAGGTGGGGCATCGGCGTGGTGGGGTGCTCCCGATTTGTATTATACAAGCTCAAACTTTACTTTAAACAGAAGCAGTTTTGAACCAACCGAGACATTAACTATAACCTCACTTGTAAATGTGTCTGATATGGTTAATACCTCGTTTATCGTTAATTATTACCTTTCTTCCGATAATAGTTATAGCGCCGATGATGTTAGCATCGGCTCTGAAACCCGCACAGGTGTTTTATCCGGTACGGTTAGTTGTTCGCATTCCTACACTGTACCATCAACTTTAACACCAGGCACATATTATGTGGTATATTATATCGACCAGGCGAATGCAATTACGGAGCAAAGCGAAACCAATAATACCAGTTATGTAACCCAGGCTGTAACAATTACAGCAACTCCCACTGCTCATACTATTTATGGAAGTAGTGCTATCTGTGATGGGGACTATGGAGAAGTCGGACTTAATGAATACGGACAAGCTAATATCGTGTATTATTTATATGTTGTTTATTTAGGAGATAACTCCCCAACACAATATGGTGATTCAAAAACAGGAACTAGTTATATATATTGGGATGATATCATAGATGCTGGTACATATACAATAAAATACAGGCATAAAGACCATACAACTTACCATACTGCAAGTGGAACGGCTGAAATGACTAATGCTACATCAAAACCCGGCACACCCGATGCTATAGATGGTCCAACAACCATTTGCCGAAATACAAAACAAACATATTCAGTTGATCTTGATGCTCAGGCTGAAAATTACGGATGGGAAATCTCGCCCTCTACGGGTGCCTATTTCATTACAAGTATGGGATATACATTAGATGGAACCAATTTAAGTGAAATTCAGTTTAATACGGCTGGCACTTATACCATTTCTGTAATACCCTATAATAACTGTTTTGGCGATGGAGGTACACAAACAACTACCGTTGTGGTAAAGGGCACACCTTCTACCCCGGTGGCTATTAGCGGACCAGAGTGTGTTGCAACCAACTCAACGGGTAATGTATACACTGTTACTCCAGGTTCAGGTACAACCCCCGATTCATATGTATGGACAGTGCCTGCTGGCATGACAATAACCTCCGGACAGGGAACGGCTTCTATTACAGTAAGTGCAGGATCTACAACTGGGTCTGGAAATATTTCGGTTTACGCAGTGAATTGCTCAAGTTATAATTCCGCTGCTATTTCAACAGCGATATCAGTTAAAAATACACCCCCTTCCCCTCAATTGATAAGCGGACCAGCATGCATCTTACCCAATTCAACTGGGAATGTATACACTGTTACTCCTGCTACAGGGGAAACACCCGATTCATATACCTGGACAGTGCCTGAAAGCTTGAGCATAATTGCTGGACAGGGGACAACCTCAATCACTGTAAACGCAGGATCAACTGTAAGTTCAGGTGATATTTCTGTGGTAGCCGTGAATTGTACAAATTTATCTTCCACTCCATCTTCCTTTCCAGTAGTTGGTTTTTCTATTGATACCATCAATGGTCCAACAAAAATTTATCAGGAACAAACTGTTAGCTATTCTGTAAGCGAAGTACCCTGTGCAACTGAATATCGTTGGACTTTATTAGATGGAACTACGCACATTACTTCAATACCATCAATTAGTTTTACTGTAGATACTTTAATTGTCTCAGGAACAATAAGTGTAAAAGCTGTCTATAATAGTATGGAAACGGCAGCTGCTCAAAAAACTATAGTGGCTTGTGATATTCCCCAAGCTGAATACAATGCTCTTCGAGATTTATTTAATGCCACAGGGGGAGCTTTAATTGGTGGGTGGAATAAAAAAACGAATTGGCTTTCTGATAAACCTGTAGTATTGTGGTATGGGATTACAGTTAAAAATGGACACGTAAAAGGTATACAATTAGATAATAATAATCTTAATGGTTATATACCCAGCACGATAGGAGATCTGATTTATTTAATAAATCTTAGATTGCCCGGCAATAGTATTACTTCTATCCCATCCTCTGTGAGCAGGTTAATATATTTAAAAAACTTAATCCTTTGCAG
>JAHEEB010000431.1 GCA_024640925.1 Bacteroidota bacterium
TGTTAATTCTCAGAATAGCAGAAATAAATGATGAAACATTCTTAAATGCTATTAAAACAATCCTTGAATCAAAAATTCAATCTAAGGTATTAACATTGACTCCCGATCAACAGGTTGAAATTAATGAATCCAAAAAACAGGTTGAAAAGGGGTTATTTATTGAGCAGGCTGAACTTAATGAAGAATTTGATAAATGGTTAAGCGTAAAATAGTTTGGTCACATAGAGCAACCTTAAAACTTTTTGAAATATTAGATTTTTACACACAAAGAAATAAGAGTACCACTTTTTCAAAAAGACTATATAAAAAATTCACCAAAGAATTATCACTTCTTAAAAAACAGCCCGAAATTGGAATATTTACAGAAATTGAAGCAGTTTGGGGATTAATTGTGGAGAAATTTATATTATTCTACGAAATTACTTCCGATAAAATCATTGTTCATACAATCTGGGATTGCAGACTGAATCCTGATGACTTAAGGATTAAAGAAAACTACTAATAATACTCAGTTCAGTTTTTTGATAAAAATATAGAAAATGCCCCGATTTAAACTCATACTTGAATACGATGGATCGCCTTATCATGGCTGGCAGTTTCAGAAAAATAAACCTTCCGTAATGGGAGTTTTGAAGGAGGCCTGCAAAACCGTTCTCAAAAGTGATAAGTATGAACTATATGGTGCTGGTCGTACCGATGCCGGCGTACATGCACTAAAACAGGTTGCCCATCTCGATACTGAAACAAAAATTCAGCCTCATATTCTTCAAATGAACCTGAACGATAACTTACCGGCAACTGTTAATATCAGAGATATTTCCTCGGTGCATTCAAAGTTCCATGCCCGTTTCGATGCATATGCCCGAAGCTATGTATATCATATTAGCACACGCCGCACGGCATTTGGTAAAAGATATGCCTACTGGATAAAAGATACCCTGAATGTATCTGCTATGGAAAATGCATGCAGGAGTTTTCAGGGCTTTCACGACTATTCTTCTTTTGGTACCAACGAAGATGAAAAACAGTCGACAAAGGTGAATATCTATCATATTTCGGTTCATAAAAACGGCGCTTCCATACTGGTGCATATTATCGGCTCGCATTTTATGTGGAAAATGGTTCGAAGAATGGTTGGCGTATTGATTGAATGTGGAAGGGGAAACATGGACCAGAAAGATGTAAAAAAACTGCTCAATATACAATCCGATATTCCTGCAAAATTGACGGTACCACCATCAGGACTATTTCTCGAGAATGTTTTTTATGACAACATACCTGACAATTACCAACCTGTTTGGCCAATGGTTATTCCGGAATGATAAGTACGCTTTTCAAAATTTGTAAAAACACACCAGTGAAGCTTTATTCTTCAGTGATTTCATAACTTCAAATCACTTAATAACGATTGTCGTCTCTTTTATTAATAGTTCAAAACTTCGTATTTCTCAATCCATTTTTTATAATTTATATCTTTATTTTTATTACAATTCATTTGTTATTTATGTTTTATTTAATTCTTTTAAATATGTTAAAAAAATACCTTTTATTATTGGGAGTTTGTCTTATATGGATTGGGGCTTTCCCTCAGGATGCACTAATCTTAAAAGAATCTAAGGGAGAGAAAACACTTATGAAAGCCCTTAAAACCACTGCGAGTTACACGATCTCGGGGTTGAATGAGAAATCAAGTCAAAGTGTAAGTGCACTTTATTATGTTGATTATAATTTAACAACCGATCAGATGCACCAAGCACTAAACGGCCTGTCTGCCGGCTCAACAATCACTGTTGCAACTAGTGCAAGTGATTTTGCTAATCAGATTGCTACTAATCTGTTCGATTTGGGGATAATATTTGTGCAAAACGAGTCTTCCACAACTTTTGAGTCAGCTATCCTCGCGTTAAGCCATTTTGTGAATGAAGAAGGAGGCCGAGGAATTTATTTTGACTATTCAAGGGACAATACCTATGGCTCCCTTTTTGGAGTTCAATATACTGGTAATATAAATAATATGACAGTTACTATTCTTCCCCCGCTAAATGAAAATTTAACTGAAAATCCTTTCACCCTGAGTAATCCGGGATGGGCTACGCCCTCTGTAGGCTTAATAGCAATAAATGATGGAAAAGTACTAGCTACCTTTTCTAACGGAGAAGCTGCCATTGTGAGCGGATTGGGTGGACGAATGCTTGTTTATGGGTTTAAAAATGACGAAGTTTCTATATCAGATATTTTTACGGCAGGTATTAATCATGTGTTGAATGAAAAGCCGGAAGATGTTTTTTTATGTGATTATAATGTTTCAGAAGAATTTGTGTGTGCAAATGACAGTGCTAAAATATATAAATGGAGGTTAAGTACTGATAGTGTTAATTTTGAGGATATACCTGAGGGTGGAATTTACTCAGGTGTTACTAACGACACATTAAAGATTAGCAATGTTGATGAAACGATGGTAGGTTATCAATATCAGTGTATTGGTTATTGGGGATTGAATAAATCAGACACATCGCGCACTGCAACTATCAAAGAAGAATCTACCCTGCCTGCATGGAAACTGAATAAAAAATATACCATATATTCATGTAATGGTATTGATGCAGAATTATCTTTGCCTTTGCCAACAGATAATTGTCATATCGATAGTATTGCTCACAATTCTCCTTTTGGAGTGAGTAAAACCAATCCGAGTGGAACATACCCTGTCGATACTACTACAGTAGTTTATTATGTAAAAGATTCTCATGACAACATACTCATAGATTCGTTTGATGTAGTTGTTTTACCAGAAACTGATTTGCCTTCATGGGATGCATATAAAATTTCAACATACATACCTTCAGTAACATATTTCTCATCCACAACCACAGGGAAGCAGACTTTTTCTGATTTATCCGGAGGAGTGCTCACAGGGCGACCTTATTATAATGGGACTTGCTGTGGAGCCAATCCTCCTGTAGAGATGGTGAAATTTGTTCCTGTTGAAGATGGCAACGTTACAATTGAAACTACAGCAAGCTGGGATTGTTATTCATTGCTTTATACCGATCCACATAGCCTCAATGTTAGTCCTCCCGTAACTTTTGTTGCCGGAAATGATGATGGTGGTTCAGGATCGATATTCTCAGCCACCCTAAAAGGCGGACAGAATTATTACCTCTATACAACAGGTTACAGCGAAACAAGTAGTGGCAATTATTCTGTAACCTTCTCCGCTCCTGTAAAAATAACTACCAAAATAACTGATACAACATTTGTTGAAACCTGTGATACGGAAGCTGACATAGCTTTTCCATCTCCTATGGATACCTGTGGTTTAGATAGCATTCATTTCGATTCGCCATATGGCACAAGTACCAATCCTGATGGGACATATCCATTAGGATTAACAAAAATCCATTATTATCTCAGAGACCTTGTTGGTAATGAGGTAACAGATTCTATAATTATCAAAGTTATGAAAGATGCTACCCCTTCCGACTGGATTAAAGATACACTTGTTGTTATCTGTGGCGATTCGACGTATATTTCTTTCCCCGAACCATTTGATAATTGTGGAATCGACAGTATATATAGCGACTCACCCTATGGAATCAGCGAAACCGATCCAAGTGGAACCTATCCATTAGGAACGACAACAATTGGATTTTATGTTAAGGATGTGAATGGAAATATATTAAATGATTATGCGAATATTGTAGTTATAAATGATACAACTCTTCCTGTCTGGAATATTAAAGATACACTCATTACCATTTGTGGAGATTCTGTTTATATTACCTTTCCCGAACCGGAAGATAATTGCGGAATTGATAGTATTTATCATAGCTCACTTTATGGTATTAATGCTAAAAACCCAAGTGGGTATTACCCTATGGATACTACTCTTATTAAGTATTTTGTGTCAGATATTTATGGAAATACGCTAATTGATTCTGCGGTTATTGTAATAATTCACGATACAACATCTCCTTCCTGGGACATAAGTGATACAACTGTATTTACATGTAATGATAGTGCTAATATTATTTTCAACTTACCATTCGATGAATGTAAAGTTGATAGCATTATTCACGATTCGCCTTATAGTTCAACAACGGATATAAGTGGAACATATCCAACAGGAAAAACTGTAGTTCATTTCTCAGTATATGATACATATAAAAATGCTTTAATAGATTCCATTACAATAACAGTAAAGGAAGACAGTATTGCCCCTGTAATTGCCTGCTTTAAAAATAGTACAAAGGGAATAACCAGTGATTTAACCTCATATACTGTTCAAGGGGATGAGTTTGATCCTGACGTTACAGATGAGTGCTCAACTACATTAAAAAATAATTTCAATTCTTCAGGAACACTCGCTGGTAGTGAGCTTCCAATTGGAACTACATCTATAACATGGACAGCAGAAGATCTTGCAGGGAATACCCAAAGTTGTTCTTTTAATGTCATAGTTAATTACTTAGTTTCAACTTCTTCATCTGCTTTTACTGAAATTTCTGTTTTCCCAAATCCATCGAAGGGGAATTTTACTATTAATACACCTCAAAATTCTCATATTGTTATATTAGATATCACTGGTAAAATAATTTTTGAAAAGCAATTATATATTGGTGATAATAATATTGACCTTGATGGTAAAGGAATATACCAACTAAAAATCATTACTCCTGATAATACTTTCATTAGAAAGGTAATTATTGAATAATCGTTTGTAACCAATATCGATAAAGAAGGTATCTTAAAGTGGATACCTTCTTTTTTTGCCTTAGAATGATAAATAAGATGCAAAAAATGCACGAAGAGATTGGGATCAGTGGCAATGAGATGAAGAAAATGGACGATGAGATCGGGATCAGAGGCAAAGAGATCGATAAAATACACGATGAGTAGTGTAAAATAC
>JAHEEB010000432.1 GCA_024640925.1 Bacteroidota bacterium
ACTCATTGAAAGTGAAGCCCAAAAGAAAGCCATCCTTAATAATCTCCCCCACTTTGCATGGCTGAAAAATTGTAATGGCGTATTTTTATCTGTTAATGAGTCTTTTGCCCACTACATCAACAAAAAGGTTGATGAGATCATTGGACTTACCGATTTTGATATTTATAACCACGAAGATGCAGTTCGTTATCGTGATGAAGATTTGAATGTAATCCAAAACAAAAGACAATTATATATCGAAGAAAAAACTGACCATGCTTATTGGGAAACATTTAAAGCCCCGATTTTTAACAATGCCGGCGAAGTAATCGGTGTTACGGGCATTGCCCTCGAAATTACCAATAGAAAAACAAACGAAGAGGAAATAAAAGAATACAGCGAAAAACTTGCTGTTCAGAACTTCAAGCTGAAACTGGTTAATGATGAGCTGAAAACAGCTAAAGAAAAGGCAGAAGAAGCCGACCGCTTAAAATCAGCATTTCTGGCTAATATGAGTCATGAGATACGCACTCCTATGAACGCCATTCTTGGGTTTGCTACTTTACTCCGCGACAGACAACTTCCGGAAGCAAAACAGTTCGAATTTATCAACCTGATAAACACGAATAGCCGGCAATTGCTCCATATCATTTCTGATATAATCGATATTTCTAAGATCGAGGCTAATCAAATCACTATTTTTAACAAAAACTTTAACATTAATAAAGTATTAACTGTTCTTGGCCAGAATTTCGAAAACCAGATTAAAGTGTTACGCAAACCCATTGAATTAATTGTAAAACCAGGGCTTGAAGAAGATCAGGCTCAACTATACACCGATAAGGTGCGATTGGAACAAGTGCTATCTAACTTATTGAGCAATGCGGTTAAATTTACCGAAGAAGGCACTGTAGAATTGGGATATTATCTGGATGAGACGCAGACTAATGTCATATTTTATGTTAAAGATTCCGGAATTGGGATGACAAATGAAGAGCTTGATGTTATATTTGAACGATTCAGACAGGTAAGCAGTTCTTACAATAAGTTATATGGGGGAACCGGCTTAGGATTATCCATATCAAAAGGCTTAACCCAAAAGCTTGGTGGAAAAATATGGGTAAAATCCGAAGTTGAGGCAGGTTCAACCTTCTTTATAAGTATTCCTTATAAGGAAGGGGCAAAAGCGGTTCCTGAAAAAATCCCCTATAATACTCAGTTTAATTGGAAGGGAAAAACCATTTTAATAGCTGAAGATGAGCAAAATAACTATACTCTCCTGGAAAATATTATTAAACCAACCAACGCTGAGGTAATTTGGGTTAGAAACGGATTAGAAGCTATAGAGGCCTTCAAATCAAACGCAACTATCGATTTGATTTTAATGGATATAAAAATGCCTGAAATGAATGGTCTGGAAGCTACAAAACGAATAAGAAAGTTGAATAAAAAAATTCCAATCATTGCTCAAACTGCATTTGCCATGCCAAATGATGAAGATAACTGTCTGCGGGCCGGATGTACTGATTACCTTGCAAAACCTCTTAAAGTGGAAGATATTCTTAATAAGATAAACACGTATATCAACAAAAAAATAGGTGTAAAAACCCGTACCACAAAAAAAGTAGCTACACACAAATCATTATAAACAGTTTTCCTCCACCTCCAACTTGAATCCTGTATTATGGATATTGTTAATAGATACTCCTTCTTCCATTTTAAGAATCTTCCGTAGTTTCGTGATGTAAACATCCATACTTCGGCCCATGAAATAATCATTCTCGCCCCAGATAGTTTTTAAAGCAATATCTCTTCTCATGATGCGGTTCTTATATACACAAAGTAACCGAAGAACATCTGCTTCACGCTTGGTTAAATGTCTGGTTCCTAATCGTGGCGAAGAAATTGAATGTTCGGAATAGTTAAAACGGAATGGACCTAAATTATATGACTCCATACTGGAATTATAAGTTCTTTTTGTACGCCTCATAATGGCATCCATTCGAAGTTTTAATTCTTCAGCACTATATGGTTTAAGAATATAATCATCTCCACCTGTTCTAAACCCTTCGATTCTGAATTCATTTCTGGAACAAACAGTAAGAAAAATAATTGGTATTTTTTTATTATTCTCTCTGATTTTCTTTGCAATTGTAAAACCATCTATCTGGGGCAAAACAACTTCCAGAATAATAATGTCGTAGTATGCACTAAAGTATTCTTCCAGACCCGAATTTCCATTCAGGCAATGAGTAACACGGTAACCCGACATTTCAAGAAAATCTTTGGTCACTTTTCCCTGATTTTCATCATTTTCAACTAACAACACTCTATAGTTCATCGCATTTTAGTTTTTATCTGATTGTCCCCGGATTTTTTCTTACCGGATTCAATCAAGTGCTCAACTATATAAGTTTAAAAAGGGGAAAATGTTCAATCAGAATCCTTAAAAAGAGAGGCGAATATGGTTTTTTTTTACAAAAAGGCCTTATTTTTTATTAAACTGGGTCATTGTAAGCTCTGTTCCAATTGTTGAAAAACTTTGTATTATTTGAGAACAATGATCGATTAAAAAGGGAAGTTCTTTTTCTTCAGTGGTATTCCATTCACCTAAAACATAATCTGATTGCTGTCCACGAGAGAAGTTGTCTCCTATACCAAATCTGACTCTGACATAATCACTACTTCCCAATACCTGGTTAATGCTTTCGAGTCCATTATGACCGCCAGTACCTCCCTTAGGTCGAATACGAATAGTGCCAAACGGCAGGGCTAAATCATCAACCAATACAAGCATATTAGAAAGTTCCAGCTTAGAATTATTCAGCCAGTAATTAACAGCTAATCCGCTACGATTCATATATGTTGTTGGCTTTAATAAGATAAGGGTACGTCCCTTAAATTTATATTCAGCCACCAATCCATATCGTTTATCCTTAAATGAAATATTGGATGCACTTGCCAGTGCATCCAATATTCTAAATCCTATATTGTGCCGGGTATTTTGGTATTCACTGCCAATATTTCCCAGTCCAACTATCAGGTATTTCAATTTGTCCTCCTGAAAATCTTTTCTATTCAGCTTTTTCAGCTTCAGTAGTTTCAGCACTTGTTGCTCCTTCAGGTATATCCATGCCTTTTGCTGCTACGCGTGACGAAGCTACACCAACGACCATTGATTGTGCCTGATCAAGTAATTCAAGATTAGTATAAGAAAGCTCAGATACTTTAATAACTGAACCGATATTTAAATTAGTAATATCGACAGTAAGTAACTCGGGCATATCTTTAATTAACCCTTTAACTTTCAAATATCTTCTTCTCTGACGAATTTTACCACCAGCCAATACACCAGCAGATGTTCCTGTAAGTTCGATAGGAAGTGAAATTACAGCTGGTTTGTCGTCAGAAACTTCAATAAAATCGATGTGATTAATTTTATCTGTAACCGGATGAAACTGGATATCTTTTAATACAGTTTTGTAAGCGCTGCCTTCAATGTCAAGCTCTACAAGATAAACATGACTTGAATAAATCAGGCTTTTAAATTCGTTCTCATGAGCATAAAAATGTACTGTTTCCTTACCACCATACATTACACATGGAACCAGATTTTCTGCACGCAATTTACTGGTGCTTTTTTTACCAAAATCGTTTCTTTTTTTTGCTTTAATAGAAAGTGTTTTCATTTGTCTTTTTTTAAAACAATTAGACTTGTGCTACTTAGAATCATATTCCCCATCACACCATTGCTTTAAACAATTCCCCATGTGAAAAAGGGCTGCAAATATAATGATTTAAAACTATTTAAAAAATAAAGTTCGAACTTATTGATTTGTATTTATATACTTTATTGATTACATCGGCAAATAAATCTGCCACTGAAATAACTTTTATTTTATCGGAGTGCCCCCGAAGAGGTATTGTATCGGAAACAACAAGTTCTTTTATTGAAGATTTATCGATACGTTCGTAAGCTGGTCCTGACAATACCGGATGGGTGGCAAGAACTCTCACACTCTTTGCCCCTGCGTTCATCATCATGTCCGAAGCCAAACAAACAGTTCCGGCTGTATCAATCATATCGTCGATAATTACAATATCTTTACCATTCACATCACCAATTACCCTTATCTGGTCTACTACATTCGGCTTTTTTCTTAGTTTATAACATATAACCATTTCTGAATTCAGAAAACGGGCATATGCATTTGCCCTTTTAGAACCTCCAATATCAGGAGCAGCAATAACAAGTTCCTGTTCAAGACTTTTCAAATAAGGGATAAATAGCGAGGATGCATACAAGTGATCTACTGGCACATTGAAAAATCCCTGTATCTGATCAGCATGTAAATCCATTGTCATAACCCGGTCAACACCTGCGGCAGACAACAAATCGGCAACCATCTTTGCTCCAATGGAACAACGAGGCCGATCTTTTCTATCTTGTCTGGCCAGACCCAGATAAGGCATTACAGCAACGACTTTATATGCCGAAGCTCTTTTAGCAGCATCAACCATTAGTAATAATTCCATCAGATTATCCTGAGGAGGATAAGTCGATTGTATAATAAAAACTATACAACCACGAACTGATTCATCGTAAGCAGGCTGGAATTCTCCATCACTGAATTCAAGGACAGAAGTTTTTCCAAGTTCGGTACCGAAACTTTTAGCGATTTTTTCAGCTAAATAGGCCGAAGAACGGCCACTGAAAAACTTAATCGGAGCTTTAATTTTCATTTTTATTCTATTGAAGAACCGTGCAGGTTTGGAGGAGCAAAAGTAAAAAATATCTTAAGAAAACCTTATAAACATCAATTAAAATCACATTTTTGATTTCAACATCCTGTTCGTATCTTCAATAAACCCTAATATCTCTTCGCGTCCGAGGTTTTTAAGAGCTGATGAAATAAAAACTGGAGGC
>JAHEEB010000031.1:0-10405 GCA_024640925.1 Bacteroidota bacterium
GGACATTTATTGTTGTTCTGAATCAATACCGAAAAATCAGGAAAGTAACTCAACATAAAAGGCGACTGGATAGAATCGTCAGACAAATACTGAACAGGATCCCACTTGTAGTATGTTCCATCCTTAGCATTGAGTTGTGTAATTCCATCACCCTTGTAATAGAGTGTATCGAACGATTCAGTGGAAGGAGCACCAACATTCTCAAGAACCATGTTGTCAATAAGCATATTTCCGTTATATGGTTCGGAACGTACATTAATTGTATCCCATTGTACTTCAAACAATAACCAGGAATACGTCTCAGACCCGGTAGTAAAATAAAAAGTGCGTTTTTCAAAACTTGTATTTTCAATTACTCCGCTTTCAAGTAATAATGTATCTCTTGAAGAGGGACCATTACCACCCCAGAGTTGAAATTTAAGAGGGAAGCCTTTATCAACCAAATCCGGATTTGCATCACGTACCTGATGATATTTGCAATAGGCTAGATAAGCCTCAAATTTAAAGCAGGTATTCGCTTCTAGCGGTTTTAGAAGTTCCTGATAAGAGTATTCTCTTTGTCTTGGGCCATGCCATGTTTCAGCATAGGTAGTGCCGCGACTTCGGTAAAGGGCAAATATACTGCCATTGACAGGGAATAATGTAGGATTATCTGGTGGATATTCCATTAACAAATCAGGATCACTCCAGGCTGAATCAGTGAGCCATTCTTCGGGTTGTTGACCACCAACTATTGGTGTTCCTTCGAGAGATGGATTTTTCAGATACTGTCCATTTAAAATAACCGGAATTGCCAGTAGACCACAAAATGTTATTATATATATATTAATTCTCGATTTCATTATTTTATCTTTACTGTTTTCCTTATTCCTTCTGGTTCAAATAAACCAATATTTAAGCCCATCATAATTTCGTGAGAACCACCAAAATATTTTTGTAACCGCGAAACATTACATTCATAAGCATAGCCAAATGTCATTCGCCGAACTCTCAATCCAATCGAAGCGGTAATGGTGTTCGTGGTTTTATATGCCAGAGCAATCCAGTTGTAATTGAGGTAATACAATTTAATCTGATTATATAAATATACGGGGCGATCGTTAATTTTAGCCGCGTAAACCAATGGTTCCAACTCAAATCTTTTTAAATAAAACTTATATCCAGTCTGAAAAAACACATCTCTGGAGTTGTCGGATACTCTATTGTCATTATAAGGTAATTGGGTTTGAAAGAGTTCATTGATGCTAAAGCCTACCTGAAATTGCTTATTGTGATAATAAACACCAAAATCCGATTCAGGAAACAAATTACTGTTACTCAATCCTGTTAATTTAGGATCATTTGCATCCAAAGGGTCTAACATACTTTCATCAATAACGTATTGCGAAAGCTCCAATGATAATCCAAAAGACAATTCCGAAATACTATTTTGACTTAAAGGCACAAAATATGCATATGTAAGCTTAGACGTAAAAAATTTTAACGGACCGTTGCTTTCATACATTGCAAAAGCGCCAAATCCCATACGGTTCCGGGCGATGAGCTTAGTTTTATTCAACATCATCTGGGGATTATAAAAATTAAAAGTACCCAATCGAGCTGATGCTCCGATACAAATTGAATAGGGAGAGTCTTCAGTTTCTAACCAGTAGTTTTTATGCGAAACATTTAGAAATGGGTAAAGATCTCTACCGGTTATTGCAGGATTTATAAACTGCTCATAATTAGTATGACGCTCATATAAAGGTGATATTTGAGATTTTAGATGGAAACAAACATAGAATAACGCAATACAACCAAGCATTCGTCTACTCCATTCAATTATAACATTACGATGGTTCACTTGCTGATTTTCATGACATTGAAAGGGTGAAAGTTAATTTAAAAAACAACAATAACAAAAATTCATTGAAAAGAAGATCTGACTATTTGTTTGAGGAAGTATAATATTTCATACTCTGTAGAGCGAATAAAAACTGCATCAGGTTATAAGCATTGAAATATTCCAAGAAGTAATTTAATTGTTTCGTTTACATAAAAATTAAACATAGAAAATCTCTTGCCATATTATCATCATTTATTATATTGCATATAATTGTTGTGCTTTTTTCAGATACCCCTACAGGACGATCAGTATTAACTGTATAAATTAAATTGCCTGAAAAAAGCATAAGTAAACCTATCACACAAAATGTCATTAATGGATAGCAATATAGTTTTATAACCGTAACTATATGAAAGAAAATAAGTCTTTCCTCTTGTGTTGCCTTTTTGCTATTTTTATTCAAATACCAGTGCATGCTCAGAATTCATATTGTACTAATCTGGGGTTTGAACTAGGAAATTTTACTAATTGGGTTGGATATACATGGTTATATAGTACCGATGAGCCACAGATAAACACATCGCCTGCGCCAGGTTTTGTTAGCCGGAGACATTCAATTATATCGGACAACACTGCATATGATGAAAATACCGGATATTTGCTAAAAAAAATTCCTCCCGGATATGAATATTCTTGTCGCCTGGGAGATGAGATAATTAGCTCTGATCAAAGCCCGAGATGTTGGCAGCAAAGCTTACGATACACCATGACAATCGATTCGAACAATGTTCTTCTCATCATGAAATTTGCCTTAGTGTTAGAATATGCTGATGATCATTCAGAAATAACAGAACCTCGTTTCCGGCTTACTCTTTATGACCAAAACGATGTTTTCGCATCGAATTCAAATATTAAGGGATTTCATACCTACACTCCTGAGCCTGATCCGAATGACCAACACCATGAAGTTGATCCTGTTCAATGGAGAGACTGGACTACTGTTGGAGCAAACCTTATGAAATATATCGGTCAAACTGTCACTGTAGAATTTATGTCAACAGATTGCACCAAACACTATCATTATGGTTATGCTTATTTTGTGGCAGCATGTCACCCTTTATGTATTACGATAAAGTATTGTGCTGGCGATTCCATTGCCAGTCTGATTGCTCCCGAAGGTTTTGAACAATACAGCTGGACAAATAGCAGTGGAACCATTATCGATACAATGCAAACCCTCGATGTGACCAACCCGGTTGAAGGTGAAACTTTTTCATGTAAAATGACCTCTGCTACCGGCTGCACGGTAACTCTACAATCAACCATTGCCAAATATATTCCAAAAGCTGATTTTAGTTCTTACATGATAGATTGTAACTCTAATACTGTTCAGTTAACCAATTCATCCACCTCAACTCATGGCTCGCTGTTATACTCTTGGGATTTTGGAGATGGGAACACCTCTTTTGTGAAAAACCCGCGATATACTTTTTCCACTTCGGGCAGGCACAATGTTGGTCTATTATTAACCAATCCACCCTCTACCTGTGTTAACTTTTTAACTAAAGAAGTAGAATCCTTTTCACCTCCTTTAGTAGGTATTGAAGGTGATTCTACCTATTGTGCCGGATTAACATACTATATTAAAGCATATGGAGCCTATGATTACACCTGGAGTAATGGTTCCAAAGTCGATTCTATTGAGGTAGGCGCTCCGGGTGGAACATACAAGCTGATTGGCCGTTCATCAAATATGGTATGTTCCGATACAAATTATATAACTGTTACAGAAGAACCCGACTGGGAATTCCTGGCTGAAGGCGATACAATATTATGTGAAGGTGACAGTATAACAATTTCTGTTTCAGGAGCTGTGACTTATTATTGGAATACTGGTGATACTCTAAATTCAATTATCATAGGAACTTCCGGGAAATACACCGGTACTGGCTCGAATAAAAGGGGTTGCGAAAAGTCAAAAACTTTCAATGTAGTAGAATATCCTCTTCCAAATGTTGACTTTACCACATCACCTTCTACCATCGACAGCAAGCATAACATGCTTTCTTGTAGTATGCAAGCTGAGCCTGATGTAACATATGCTTGGGACATGGGTGATGGTGCAACCGAAACTGGTTCAACTACTGAACATGAATACAATATTTCTAACTCCACTCCAGATTATTTGATATCACTCACAGCCACTGATAAGGTAGGTTGTGAGAACACTGCTTCCGGATATATTGATGTAATCCCCTTTGTTCCTAATGTTTTCTCACCAAATGGTGATGGAATAAACGATGTTTTTATGCCAGATGTGGATACAGAAGTTTTTGACCGAAATGGATTGTCGATTTACAAAGGATTAGGCGGATGGGACGGAAAGTATAAGGGGCAGATCGTTGATCCGGACACTTACTTTTATACGGTTTATTATACAGACAGAAACGAACTCAAACATACAAAGAAAGGCTATATTACTGTTGTAAAATGATGGAAAGGCTTGCTTATATAATCATCTTTTTTATTGTACATGGTACAAAAGTCCTGGCTCAAGCCGATATCTGTATGACAACTCATTGGTACAACCGTGCCAATTACAATCCAGCTTTCATAGCACGGACAGATTATTTGTATATTTTTTCCAACGCCCGTAATCAGTGGGTTGGCGTTGAGGGAGCTCCAAAAGTTTTTAATTTGCAGGCATCTGGAAACTTTCACAGTATGCGCTCTGCATTTGGAATATCGCTGGTAGGTGATAAAATTGGAGCAACGCAAGCCCTCAATCCAATGCTGACCTATGCATTTCGGATTACGAATGAACAAGATTGGTCGCTTTCCATGGGCCTTTCCGGAGGCGTTTTCACACGTTCTGTTGACGGTTCTCTATTTGAGGCTGAGACCACTATAGACCCTTCTATCAATTACGACATTAAGAAAACGGTTAAACCAGATGCCAATGTCGGCTTTGAATTTCAGAATGCCAGCTTCATTTTTGGTCTTTCTTCTACGCATTTATTGGCTTTTGGCAAACCCGACGACCTGTTTCTGAACACAAATCACCGATATGGATATGGTATTTATAAAAACAACAATCTGGATTTATTCTTTTATAAAGTAGGCATACTTGTGGTTAATCGATATAACCTTACTGAACTGGAGGGGAATTTCTTTATACGCTTCAAACATCCGACAGGTCTGATTAAAGGGCCACGGGAGCTTTTCGACCTCGGACTATCCTATCGTTCATCGCAACAATTGAGTTTTTGTATTGGTCTGCTGGTAACACCAAATCTGAGAGTTGGGTATTCATACGATCATAGCTTTATTCCCGGATATCATTTAAACGAAACGCACGAGGTTTTGCTTGAATATCGAATTCCTTTTAAACCTGCATCAACAAATATTCGATGTGGAGATGAAGAATTCAGGTTTAGGTAAAGATTTATTATATTATCCCTGCTTTTTGTTAATTTAATTGATAGGGAATGAGTCCTTCTTTACTAATCAATATGTATTCAATTTTCATGGTTGGTCTATGTTAACAAAACCTTATCTTTTCTTAACAGAACCTTAATAGTTTTTTTGCTGTAAAGCCATTGATTTTAAAGAAGTGAATATACATTTCAATAATTTCAAATATCGACCATTTTGTTTTTAATAGCATACATAACTATTCCGGCTGTATTATTACAGCCGGTTTTAGAGTGAATATTTGCCCTGTGCCATTTAATGGTATCGTGACTAAGATTAATTTTTTCAGCTATTTGTTCTGTGGTAAGTCCGGAACATATATGTTTTATTATTTCTACTTCTCGTTCGGTGAATTCAACCGAAACTTCTTTTTTCGGTTTAGCACTCATATTAATAATTAGTTTTTGCAAAATTTCTGAAGAAAACCAGCTGCCTCCTTTCGATATTTCAATAATTGCATTTTCCAACTCAGTTAAACCGGCACTTTTTAATACGAATCCTTTTGCTCCAGCCTCCACCATTTTAAAATAATATTTCTCTTCGCCATACATCGAAAGAGCCAATATTTTAAGTTCAGGTTGTTTATCAAGGGCTTTTTTCGTTGCTTCTATTCCATCCATTTCAGGCATAGAAATGTCCATAAGTATAAGGTCTGGTGAGTGTTTGTCAAGCAATACCAGTAATTCTTTCCCGTTTCCAGCTTCAGCAATAACATCAGCAATTTTTTCCGAAACAAGCATTTTATGGATGCTTTCCCGAAACATCCTATGATCATCAACTAAAATTATTTTTAACATTTAATGTGTGTTTTTTCCCTTCTATTAAATTACCAAAATAATCGGTAATTATTTTGGTAAAGCATGAATTTTTATTGTGGTTTTTGTTCCAGCTTTTGTGCTACTCTGTATTTTTATTGTGCCGTTAATAGATTTTATACGACTCATCATGTTTAGCAGTCCAATTCCTTTTTTTCCGGCAAGTATTTTTTCGACATCAAAACCTTTACCATCATCGGAATAGATTATAGTCAGATTGTTCTTTTCAAACTGGAAATTTATGGAAATGGTTTTGGCCATTGCGTGTTTTATGGTATTGTTTATGCATTCGCAAAGTACCCTGTAAATAATGGTTTCGGTTTTATCATCTAACCTGGGCAGGTCTGATGAATTGACGTGGTAGATTATTTTAGATGATTCTTTTATTTTCTCAAGGTAAGCATTAACAGCTTCAATAATGCCGAAGTTTTGCAATATATGAGGGCTTAGTTTAAATGAAATATCGCGCAAAGAATTGGCTGCTTCTTCCAATAGTTTTTTTACATCCGGTATAATATCGTTTTTGTTGATATTGGCATCGGGTTTTTCCATCCATTCGATGTACATTTTTGCCGCAGATATAAGGGGGCCAAGTCCATCGTGCAATTCTTGCGAAAAGTGAACACGCTCGCGTTCCTCTGTATTGATAACGCTGGTGAGAAGTTCTTTTTCCAGATTTTTACGTTCTGAAATATCACGAATCATTAGAAGCAAAGCTTTTTCCTCTTTTATCACTAAAGGATTGGCGCTAATTTCCACAGGTAAAAACGTGTCTGTGTTGGTTTTTATTTCTGTTTCAAAATTTCTAACAATTTTAGCATCCCAAATGGAATTAAGCCACTGACTTGTTGTTGTTAATTTATCCGGTGCAATAAATTCAAATGCTCTTTTGCCAATGATCTCATTATATGTAAAATCCGATTTGGAAAATATCGATGAATTCAAATCAATAATACGGAGATCCTTATCCAGTAATATAATTCCGTCCTTACTTGTGTCAAAAATCGTGCGTAGTTTCTTCTCACTTTCATGTATAAGATCCTGAGTCCTTTTTTGTTCGGTTATATCCTTCATTATTCCAAGCCATCGATGAGTTTTGTTGTTGTCTTCATTAAATTTAAAGCCATCTGCCTCAATCCAGATATACCCCTTTATCTTATTCAGAAACCTGAATTTTATGTTGTACCATGGGGGGTAGCTCTCAGGATTTGTGAATGTTAATCTGAGAAGTTCGAAATCATCGGGATGAATTTTATCCTTTAAGTTAAAAGGATTTATCAACTGTATTTCTTCTGTTGTATAACCGGTTACTTCTTCAATAGCGCCTGTCCAAACCGTAGTTTTATTTTCGATATTAAAATCGTAAACAACATAACCTGAAAGCTTTGTGATAAGCCGATAACGCTCTTCGTTTTTGCGAAGAGCTTCTTCGGCAAGCTTGCGATCAGAAATATTACGACATGATGCTATAACTTCGTTTACCAGTCCGTCGGGTCCGGTTAAGAAAGTACGGATTAATTCCACCTGAAGTTCATATTTTCTTGTACGAACATTCATATTTCCATCCTGAAAAAGTTTTATCATAACAGGTAACTCTGTCTCAACTCCTTTGAGTGAATCAGGCATTAACCATTGCGAAATGGGTTGTATTATAGCTTCTTCTGCGGTAAATCCTCTCATTTTAAAAATGGAAGGACTTACATAAGTAAAACGTTTCGATTTAATATCATATTTCCATATAACATCATCAATATTTTCTGCCAGGAGACGATAATTTTCTTCGCTGGCGACGACTTTCAACTCAGCCTGTTTTCGTTCTGTAATATCAATACCAATACCTAGAAAGCCATTGGCTATTTTATCTTTACCAATTATTGGAGTCAGATTGAACATAACGTACCTTTTGCCATTAGGAGTTTCAAGTTCATATTCTGTACTTGTGGGTTCGCCTCTCAGCACTTTCTCTAAATTGACAAGTGCTGATTTCTTAAGACTATCTGGAATATTCATATCCTTGAGATATGTTCCTGTTAAATTACCCCATATTCTGTGCGATGAAGCATTTTGCATGATGCATTTTCCACTTTTGTCGCTTACCCATAATTCGAATGGCCAACTTTCAATGGCCAAATCAAGTATAGTTGAAACTCTTTCATGTTCTTCTTCGGAGGTTATATTCTGAGAAAAGACTCCTATGCGGCAAACCTTACCATTTTCTTCTTTTATCGGTATAATATTAGATTTCCAAAAAACCGGTTGATTAGTACTCTGCGTTTTAATGGTAATTGAATTGCCGGAAAGTATGGACGGTAATGAGTCTTTCACGAATGTATCATATACATCTTTAGAAATAATATCGGAAGCATAAACTCCTTCCTGAATCTTTTCGGGTGTAATATGAACCAGTTTTAATGCTACAGGATTCATATCAAAAACTTTTAACTTTCTGCCTTCATCAAGTACATCAATAAAAGTAATTACATCGGAAGTGTTATTATATACCTCATTAAAACGAGAGGAAATCTGGTTTAATCGTTCGGTATTTTTGGCAAGTAGCACTTCCAGTTCCTTTCTGTATCTTTCCAGCTCGGCTTCGGTTTTCTTCTTTTGTGTTATATCCATAATTATTATACCTGAATAGTGGCCACTTGATGTAATTATAGGGTATAACAAAGAATGTATGTTTCTTAGGCTGGAATCTTTATGTCTAATCTGACTTTCGAAGGTTGGTTGCCTCAATTTTCCCTGCTTTATATCAGAAAAGAATTTTATTGTATTTTGTTTAAAACTCTCACGGTTCGAATCGGCCGTTTGCTTATCAGGCGATATTTTATAAACTATATCCCAAATATATTTTCCTTTTGCTTCTTCACTTTCAATTCCCGTAAACTGAATCATAGCATTATTCCATTCTTCAATAATACCTTCGCTGTTGGATATAATTATGGCGTTACCCGATTGAAAAATAAACTGTTTTAACTTCTCCTCAACTATCAACTTTTCCTCCCGGGTCTTTTTATGAAGATCTATTTCTTCACGTATTTGTTGGTTTATCCGCAAAAGCTCTTTGTTATTTGTAATGAGTTCCTCATTCGCGGTATTTAACTTTTCGTAAGCAGAAGAAAGTTCTTTATTGGTAATATCAAGGTTATCATTTGCTTTTTGGAATGCTTCATTGCTGGTGGTTAGTTCAGTGGTTTGCCGTTTCACTAATTCTTCAAGGTGCATACGATATTGCAAAAGTTCATGCTGTTCTCTTCGTAATATAGTAATATCGCGAATTGTAGCTGCAACATAATAATTGTTATCAGATTTGAATGATGTAGCCACAATTTCTGCGAGGAAATTGTCCCCATTGTTTTTTTTTTGCAACCATTCAAATTTTAAGGTGCCTTCTGAAAAAATTTTGTCAAGAATTATTTTACCTTTTTCTACTGAGTTTTGTCCATCAGGTTGCATGTCGGGTGAAAAATCATATGGATATTTACCAATTAACTCGTCGTGCTCAACACCATATAGTTCTAGTGCTTTTTTATTACAATCAACTATCTTATAATCCTGGAGCAAAAGAATAGCATCACTGGCTGTATTAAAAACATTCCAGAAAAGATTTCCCATGATTAGTATCTCCTTCTTACCCTTTGTTTTAACAGATGCTGATTTTTTTGTTTCTATGGGTTTAATCAGATTTTGAAAAATTCTTTTTATCATTCTTTTTATGCTCTTACTCAAATTTAACTCATTTCAAATTGGTATCAAAAGGTTTAACTCAGATTGACTGTTGTAATCATATTCTGAGTACCAAAGCTATTCTGTGTATTGTCTGAGGCAAGCCTTACATTTGTGTTGAAACTTTGATTTAGGCACATGGCGAAGGACAGAGCATGTAAGGTGACAGAATGACAGAATCCTCTTGTCTTTTCGGTATTTTTTATCTAAATTATATTTTTTTTTACCTAATTAATCTCTATGATGTCCAGGAAAATATCAAGGTGGATTAATCTGTGTTTTTACTCAGAAAAAAAATACAATGTTTTTTTTTATTCTCTGTTAATTCTATGCTTGATTTTAAAATTCGTATATTTTAATCAAACGCTCAGATGTACACCAGAAGAAGGTGTTACGAGTCATTTTAGATTCTTTTTATACACATTAATTTCAAGTGTTTTTATCTCATTGCCATACTTTCTGATTAAGAAGAAAAAGGGTTTATTTATACTTTTCGTATTAATCTTTGACACGGTTTTATTATAATATACATGGTAT
Organism: Bacteroidota bacterium; assembly: GCA_024640925.1. Classification (GTDB taxonomy): domain Bacteria; phylum Bacteroidota; class Bacteroidia; order Bacteroidales; family UBA10428; genus UBA10428. Next base: position 10,381 of record JAHEEB010000031.1, read on the forward strand.
TACCGAAACTACTATACCATTATGC
>JAHEEB010000031.1:10415-12561 GCA_024640925.1 Bacteroidota bacterium
CTCACGGCTGTTAAGGAATTTAAAAACCTGAATGATTTAGGCCCGAGTATTTTGGGTTCTGTAAAAGCAGGTGACTCTTTCATAGTTCTGCTCACAATTATACTTGTTTTAGCTTATTACTTTTTTTTCAGGAAAAGGATTATATCCTTCAGCTTCTGGAAAAGAATGAAGACATATTTTATCATTCTGATTTCTTCTTCACTCTTTATTATTATTGACTTTACCCAGTTTTATTTTGAACACAAGACTATTTCTAACAGGTATAAAACGTTCGTTTTTGATCAGTGTTATGGGAGTAAATACTTTGGACTTGTGGCATGTTGGTTGTGGCAAATTCATAATGTTGGATCAAAACAGCCGATAAGCGAAGAAAGCATTCAATCAATTGGGTTATGGCTTAGAGAACACAGGCAATATAAAACAACATTTTCAGTTTCAACGAGTCAAAAAAATGTTGTTTTAATCATTGTTGAATCTTTAGAATCGTGGCCTGTCGGTTGCAAATTCGAAGGAATTGAAATAACACCATGTTTAAACAGATTAATGGTTGAAGAAAATACAGTCTATGCTTCACAGATTATTCCACAAACAAGAGATGGACGTTCAAGCGATGCTCAATTTATTATTAATACCGGTCTGTTACCATTACATTCCGAGTCTGTATTTTTTAAATATCCTCAAAATGAATATTATTCTATAGCCAAAGCTCTAAAAGCAAAATCAGGTTATAGTTCTTATACAATGATTGGTGATGAGCCTTCGTTTTGGAACCAAAGCCTAATGAACCCTTCGATGGGTTTCGATGGATTAATCTCAAATATGGACTTTGATTTGTCTGATATAGTTGGAGTTGGTTTAAGTGATAGTTCATTTTTTATACAATCGATAAACAAAATTTGTGCTATCCCTCAACCCTTTTTTGTGCAGATGATCACATTAAGTTCTCATACACCATTCAAATTGCCGAAAAATAAAAAAATAATTAATCGAACTGATTGCAAACAAGAGATATTGTCTGATTATCTAAATTCGATAAACTATGTCGACAGATCAATCGGAGTTTTTGTCGATGAATTAAAGAAACGAGGGATTTTTAAAAATACTATACTGGTTATTGTTGGAGATCATGAAGCACTCAGACTGGAAATAAGAGAGAAACTATTAAGGAATAATTGTGCAAAGGGTATTATTCCCAGAGAGTTTTTTGTTCCTTTCATTATAATTAATTCAGATGTTTCCTATAGATATGATTCTCCTGCCGGACAGATTGATATTTATCCAACTCTAATTGATTTGTTGGGCCTCAACAATTATAAATGGAAAGGGGTAGGAGTAAGTTTATTTTCGAATAAAAAAAATCATTTTGTGGTAAATTCCAATAATAAAATATTTGGTGGGGAATCTACTGCAAGTAAAAACGAATTTCTGCATTATTCTAAGGCATGGGAAATATCAGATTTAATAATCAGATCGAATTTCTTTAAGAACAATAATTCCACTTTGTCAGATTAGGTTTTTTCACTGGTCAATAAAAAACCTATATACCTTTAGTGTCCTAACGAACCAACCCGTTTCGTGGTTATTGAATCATTGAAATATCAACCTGGCAATGCCCGAGATGATTATCCTGGAATTTTAGGAGAAGATCATAAAATGCAGTTTTGTTGCACACAAAATTTACTGTTTCGAAGTATTTATCGCCAAAGATATTGGTCAATATCAGAACGTCAGCATCAATAAGTTCCAAAACAGCATTGCCTGGCTTATCGTCTATTTCGTTTGTGATTTTAAAAACATATTTTACACCTTTTGTAAGTTTAAGTGTCATAAAATATTCATTCTCGTATTCAACTTCGCTTACTGTTTCCAGCATAAAGTCAACTTGTTTTATAAATATTTCTCTTTGGGCTTTTGCTTCCCCAGCCGATAAGAATAGGACAAAATAAAAGAAAAACAAACCTACCTTAAAGTATTTCCTGACACTCATTAGATTCTTTTTTTTTAGATAAACAAATTAATTTAAGTTTTAAAACCAACATATCAACTAGTTAAATAGCTTTTATTGAGAGCCATTCCAGTTTGGTATCGAGTAAAATCAACTTGGCATTTTCAGAAATTCTCTGAACATCGCTTCCGCTAAGTCTTA
>JAHEEB010000032.1 GCA_024640925.1 Bacteroidota bacterium
CAGAAAGTTTTGAACTTTAATATGCTGATATTATATATCATCGTGTGATTATTTATTTTATTAGATTTCTATTATAATGCGCTAATGTTGGTGTAGGTTCGAATGGGATTATTCACTTCGTTCATGAGATCGCTTCGCTAAGTTACGAAGGGATTTCCTACTTCATTGTCTAAATCAGAGTTATTCATTGAAATTATTCTTGTTTAAATCAATCTGCTTTTTAATCCAATGAATATAGTACATTTTTTTGAAATCAAACCTTTGCTGTCAATACTTACCAGAAGTATTATTCAAAAATTATATTGCCCCTAACATCGTTAATTCTATAAAAAGTTTAAAAGAGAAATTCATAGCAAAGCACATAGCTCGACTGAAATGAGTAATGAAGCCCTCAAAAACACCCCAAAATATTTTTTATAATAACAATATTAACAATATTTAATCGAGAATCCTTTTATAAGCCTGGTTCTGTCTGAATACTACTCATATTTTAAGGAATCTACAGGATTTGTTCTGGCAGCTTTCCAGGTTTGCCAACTTACTGTAAATGCAGTAATTATCAAAACAATGAATGCACCTGATACAAATATCCACCAGCTTAAAGAGATTCTAAATGCAAAATTTTCGAGCCATTTGGTCATTAAAAACCACGATAAAGTAATACTAACAAAGAAACCTACCAAGAACCATTTTAATATATTTTCATTAAGAAGTATGACAATCTCAACAATTTTTGCTCCGCAAACTTTTCTAACACCAATTTCCTTAGTTTTCGATTCGGTATTAAACATAACCAAACCAATTAATCCAATACAGGATAAAATAATTGCTAAAATGGTAAATACCATAATTCCAACCGAAATTTTATTTTCATTTATATACAGTTCTTTAAGTTCATCATCCACGAAATTATAACTGAATGGTTGATCATAAAATTGAGCAAATTGTTTTTTTATGGCATTTAAACTTTGTTCCGTATTGTGGCTTATTTTAACAAATATTCTGTTTTCTTTGTCGCTATACATGAATAATAGTGGTTGAATATTGTTTGAAAGATTTTGAAAATGGAAATTTTTAACAACACCAATTATTTCATATTTATTTTCACCCTGACTTACTATTTTACCAATGGGATCATTAAATCCTAGTAAAGAAGCGAATTTTTCATTTATAATCACTTTATCTTTATCTGTTTTTGAAGCAGAAAACCCCCTTCCTTTATGAAGAGGAATTTTGAAAACATCCAGATAGTTATTGTCGACAAACAAACGATATACTGAAGTTTCAGAGCCTTTTGTCAATCCTTCCCATTCCCAGTTTTTTGTCGCAAAAAAAGAAGACAAATTAACGGGAGAAACACTTGCAAAAGAAACCTGTTCGATATTTGGATTTGATAAAAGATTATTTTTTATAGTCTCGAAATCTTTTGACTCTTGGGGAGGCAGATATGCTTTTACAATATTGTGTGAATCGTAACCTAAATCAAACTTATTTAAATAGTTTGTTTGCCGGATAATTACCAGGCAGGCTATGGTAAGTGTAATAGATAATATAAATTGACTAAGTATAAAAACATTCCTTACGTTATTTTGATGAGAAGAATTGCTTCTTTGAACTTTAGAAAAAGGTGAAAACGAGCTTGTAATTAAAGCCGGATATAAACCTGAGATTAACCCGACTATAAACATTGAACCAATTGTTCCTGATATGTAGCTAATTATTAAATATTTTGAAACAATATTGATATCTAGTAATAATTGAAAGAGACGGATAAAAACTACCGACAAAACAATGGCCAGTATACTTGCAATAATGGAATGAATAACTGATTCTGCAAGAAAATATTTCAGGATGTTGCTTGAACTTGCCCCGTTAACTTTTCGTATGCCAATTTCGCCAGATCTTTTAATGGAATAGGCAGACAACAGATTTATGTAATTTAAAGAAGCTAAGATTAAAATAAGTAGAGCAATACCAATAAAGGAATATAATTTCAGATAATTACCATGTTTAGCATTAAAAACCTCAAAATTAGCACCATATCTTAATTTTGATATAGGTATAAAATTAATGTTGTATTGCTTATCTGTAACATTTTCTCTCCAGATTGCACTTGCCATTTGTTTCGTTTTTGCAATATCTGTGTTTGAAGCTATTTTAATAAAAGTTGCATCAGAACATGGCCACCACGTGGGATTATTCCCCATTTCAATTTGATAAGCCACCAAGAAATCAAACTTTAAACTTGAATTTTCGGGAATATCTTTGATAATGCCCCTTACAGTTAATGTTTTTTCTTTCCGGTATATAACAACTTTTCCTATTGGTATTTCATTTGGGAATAGCTTTTTAGCAAGTTTCTCTGTTATAAAAATAGCATTTGGGTCATCCAGGTTATTTATACTGCCTTCTAACAGCGGAAAATTTAACACTTCTAACATTTTTGAATCGGCTGCAATTCCTGCTTCTTCAAAACTATTATTTCCACTTTTTATTATTCTATTTCCGTACAAGTACATAATATGAAAACTTTGTTCAATTGCAGGAATCTTGTCCTTAAGTTCCTGAGCTAATATCGTTGGTGTTTCCGGAAAAGTAATAATATTACCAGTATTGTCTTTCATCTCAGTTGTTGCCATATAAATAGATTCCGGTTGATGGTGGAACCGATCATATTGCAACTCCTGAATTGTCCATGCCGTAATCACAAATACACAGGCTAAACTAATTGTCAGCCCTAATAAACTGAATATGGTATGACTTTTAAACCGAAATACATTTCGAAAGGCAGTTTTTATATTATACTTGAACATAGTGGTTACATTTTTCTGAGCGTGTACAATAGTTATACCAGTATTTATAACATATAACTAATCAACTATCTATAAAATATTTTACACTAATAATAGACAAATTTTTTTACACTCGATGTAATTTTTTTTGACGTGTCATGTGAATCTCTTTGTATAAAAGCTATCAATGAGTGAATGAAGCGGTCGGAAGTTCGTTGACACTTTTGTTACTTATCCAGAATACGGAAAGGGTAATCGCAGGGAGGAGTAATACTGATCTTCTCTTTCCTTACTTTTATCACGCAATTTATACGAATAATTACTTAAATACCCAATGTTCCTGGTATTCCAATATCAGTACCTAATGGAATTTTCTCTGCTAAATTATTATCTAGCCGTAATTCAATATCTATATCGCTATCATATATTTTAGGCTCTTTAATCCATTGACCACTTTTTATTATAAATTTATTTGTTCGCAAGCCTGATCCAAATATTTCAAGTGTTGTATTAATATTTTTATATTTTAAAAAAAGAAGAATGAATAGTCCGTCAGCCATTTCGGTTTAGCGTAGGTTATTTATACTTTGCGGCTTTGAAGAAATTCGCCTCCAGACATGACGGATATTGCCGATTCCTTAAAATCCTTAGCATTTCTTGTAATTATAATATCACAATCAGCTTTTAACGCGCAGTGATATTGTAATGCATCCTCAAAGTCAGAAAAATTTGAGGCTAATCCCTTTTCAATTATTGTCTCATCTAAATCTGATATTTCTGAAATAATCTTAAATTTCCTTAACTTCTCTTTTACCTTGTCAGAACTCTCAAATTTTGTAAGTAAATAATAAACTGTGGGATAAGAAAATGCTGAAACCACCATCTTAACTTTTCCTTTGTCTGCTAGAGTAGCAATTTTTGCAATAGAATCATAATAAGGCACTCTTTCGCCTAACAAGTCCATCATTACATTGGTATCAATAAATAGCCTGGTTATCATTTATACTTTTGTGTTAAATAATCACCATATTCCTTTTTATAATCAAAATCTGCCGGGATATTAATACCGGTAGCTATGCTTTTTACAAAAGGAGAAATTTCGATATCATCGCTATCCTTTGGGTCATTTTTATTTATCAATGATCTTAAATAAGATTCTATTATTCGTGAAAGACTCCTTTTATGAGTGGATGCATAATCTTTTGCCTTATCAATCACGAACTTATCAAGCTTTAATGTCAATTTAGTGTCCATACTAAAATATATTTAATACGTACAAATATAATCTATTAGTCCGTATAATGCAATGGATATTTTTTAATTGGATTTCGAGAACTTGGTAGGAGGAAAAACCTTCGTAAAGCCTTATGCCCCATGTCGATTAGCCACCGGTTTTATTTTCTTAATTCATTTTCGATTAATCCAATTGTTAATTCTAATCCATTTGAAACTTGAAGTTTCTGTGAAATCTCCCGAGCATTTATCTTGTATTTCTCATTTGTGACACATTCATTAATTGCTGATATTAAAGCAGATGCTGATATTTTTTTGAAATCACAAGAATTTGGTCCTAATCCCAATTTTACAATTTGTTTACGATTCTCAAACTGGTCTGCCATAAATGGAAATGCTACTTGTGGGATTCCTGCTCTTGCTGCTGCTGCCATTGTACCTGTTCCCCCATGATAAACTATTGCTGCTAAACGGGGAAAAAGTAATTCAAAAGGTATTTCATCAACATACAAAACATCGGAGGTATTATCTTCTGACAAATTTGCCCACCCTTTAGAAATTATCAATCGTTGATTTGTTGCTTTTGAAACCTCACTAAAAGTATGACTATATTTTTCGGGACGTGAAACTGGGTTACTGCCAAATCCAATAAATACAGGAGGCTTTCCTGAAGCAAGAAAATTTTCTACATTTTCAGGTAATCCGGTTTGTGAAGGAAGCGTCATATATCCAGTTTGAGTAAACTTAAACAAAACTCCTTCACGAGCAGTATTTAACTCTTTATCGCAGGCAACAATAACATTGTCTCCCATCCAATTTGACCATACATCCAGAATTGGCTGCAAGCCTAATTCAACTCGTTTTTTATTGATGAAGTTTTTCATTACCATATTTGTCATTGACCTGCCAAATCCAAATAATACCCGATTCACAAAAGGGTCGGTTTTACTTGTCCCTAAAAGTATCGGATAAAAAATAACAAGTCGGTAAGGAACCTTTAATAAATCAGCAACCGTATGAACACCCAAAACAAATCCTACACCTATTATTAAATCAGACCCTTTAAGTAATTCAGGGAGTAAATCTATCTGGTTTTCAGTCTCCTTTTTCATCTCTTTAGGCGAAGGTGCTTTGGTAGCTCCACCTTTCATTTGGGCATTTCTCTTAAATAGTTCTTTATAATTTGGCCCAAACGCCACAAACTGACAATTATATCGTTTAACTAGCTCTTCATTCTCAGCAGGTGCACAACAAATTACTTCGTGTCTATTTTCAATTAATCCTTTTGCGAGAGCAAGCATGGGTTGAACATCTCCTCTTGTTCCATTTATTACTATTGCTACTTTCATATTGATAAAGTTTTTTTAAATTTTATAAATACAAAAGTGGAAATAAAAAGAAATCTTTTATTTGATGTAATGTCAAATAATTGAAGCTCTGATGCGACTTAAAGTTTCTTGGCTAACATCTAAAAAAGAGGCAATGTGTTTTAGTTTTGATTTTTGAATTATTTCAGGAAAATTACTACGCATATAATTATACTTCTCTTTTGCTGTCATTAGTTTAAATCTGTAATTAACTTCATCAACTCCGGAAAGGTAAACCCTTAAAAGTTTCAATTGGAATTTTGCATACAACGGATATTCCATAAGTAGTTGTTCGTTTTCATGTGATAGAGAATATACAACAGTATCTTCACAAGCTTGTATATATTCATAAGCGGGTTTTTGCCAAAAAAAGCTTGGCATTGAGGTTGCCATTTGATTATTACAGTATATCCAAATGGTAACGTCTTGTCCATCATGTATAAAAAATCTACGTACCAACCCCGATTTTATAAAGACTACTTTTGAACATATTTTCCCTGCTTCAACAATGAATTCGTCTTTTTTATATGTTTCTTCTATATGAGATTTTATAATAGCTTGTTCTGTTTCATTATCCAGTTTTTGAAACCTATTTATAAAATTTATTAATTCTATCATATTGCAAATGCTTTTTAAATTGGCTAATAAATAGGAGTTCATGTGGGCTAACAGCCCAACCCCGAAGGGCTCAGCGCAGCTAACCGACTAAAAGGAGCTCAGCGCAGCTAACCGACTAAAAGGAGCTCAGCGCAGCTAACCGACTAAAAGGAGCTCAGCGCAGCCAACCGACTAAAAGGAGCTCAGCGTAAGGTAACCGACTAAAAGGAGCTCAGCGCAGCTAAACATGAACTCCCGATTGAACTAAACCCGGCCTGGCAGCTATGGACTTCTTAACAAGGATAAAGGGCAAACACGCTAAAATCGGAGAGGTAGATAAAGCATGTTTTTTCAAGTTTTGCTATAAAAAAAAAATCGAGTGAACTATTCGTCAGATGTAGATATGTTTAACGAACCGCCGTATACCGGCAGGTATCCCGATGTACATCGGGAGTGGTGTGAGAGGGCGGCGATGCGAAATATTTCGTATCTTTCCCTACTCAATTATAGGCAAATTTAAAAAACAAAGACAGTACGAAACATAATGACGACAATAGAAGAAATAAGAGACATTTTTGCAATCCTACATGACGGGACAATTTCTGATTGGACTGGAGACAAAAGCTTATTGACTTTGACAGTTGATTGTGAATATTTAGCCCAACGAATTAACAAATCATTTGATAAGTTCTTTGTTGACTTGATCGACGTTGATTTATATTTATCGACTTGGCCTAATCCTTTTGATTTACCAGTAAAAAAATTGACTGAGTCATGTGATATATTCAAAGCTGAAATTGAAATACTTTCTTCTGAGATAAAAGATGGGAACGTGATTGTAGCTTGTAATCAGCATGACACAACATTTGATTATTGTGGCGGCAACTTGATAATTTCTTGCAAGGCTATTACTATTTATGACCAAAACAAAAACACATTGACAATTGACGAACTTGACGAGATAAGCAAAAGCTACTGGAACGAGTTGAGCAAGAAATAAAATCTGCCTATAACAATACAGGCACAGTTGAGCCAAAAAAAGGGGGTGTCCAAAAAGTTGATAAATAGCCACGAAGACTCTAAGACACAAAGGTATCACTAAGGTTAATGTCTTTTAAATAAGATCTTTGTGAATTCTTTGGGGCTTTGTGCTTTGGTGGCAAATTTACTTTTTGGACAGCCTCTTGATAAAAAAGGAAGGAAAACTGCACCTATTTGTCAGAAACCGGAAAAGGGTGCAGTTTTTATGGGAGTATAAGGAGTTATGCACAAGTAGTGTTGGTGCTTTTAATATTGTTTTGGAATTGAAATTTTTGCTAATTTTGAAATATGAAACATATAACATTAACAATACCTGATAGCTTGAATCTCAACGAGAAAGATACAAAGAGATTCCTGGCAGCTAAGATGTTTGAGTCAGGAAAACTTTCTCTTGGTCAAGCGGCTGATTTGGCAGAATTATCTAAAACTACTTTTTCAGAAATATTAGGTGATTATGGAGTTTCACTAATAAATTATCCATCATCTGATATTTTGCGAGATGCAGCCCAATTCTGAAATTATAATATCAGATACAAGTTGTCTAATTCTACTCAATAAAATTAATGAGTTGGATTTATTAAAGGCAATAGCTTTAAATGTTTATATAACACCTACAATTCAAAAGGAATTTGGCATAGAATTGCCTTCATGGATATCTATTAAATCGCCAAGTGACAATCACTATCAAAAGATTTTAGAAATGGATTTAGACGATGGCGAGGCAAGTGCAATTGCCTTATCCTTGGAAGTTGATAATTCCATTTTACTAATTGATGATTTGAAAGGAAGAAAAATAGCAGAGCGGTTAAATTTGAGATATTCCGGGACTTTTGGACTAATATTAAAAGCAAAACAAATTGGTAGAATTAAAAGTGTGCGTGAAATTCTGGAGAAAGTAAAAGGAACCAATTTTAGATTTAGCGAAAAATTGCTCAGTGCCATTATCGAGGAGGCAGGTGAATAAACTACCAGTGCCCAATAAATAGGAGTTCATGTGGGCTAACAGCCCAACCCCGATGGGCTCACCGGCAGGTAATCGAATAAAAGGAGGGCAAACACGCTAAAACCGGAGAGGTAAATTAAAAAACAAAGAGGTGGATAAAGCATGTTTTTTCAAGTTTTGCTATTAAAAAAAACCGAGTGAACTATTCGTCAGATGTAGATATGTTTAACGAACCGCCGTATACCGGCCGTTATCCCGATGTACATCGGGAGTGGTGTGTGAGGGTGGCGATGTGAAATATTTCGTATCTTTCCCTTGATTGGTGGCAAGCGTTGCAAAATAAGTCCTTTTAGTTATTTAATAAATTTTGTATCTTTGGTTAATGAAAACATTAACAGTTAACATACCTGATACATTGGACTTTGACAATAAAGATCTTGCAATGATACTTGCATCAAGACTTTATGAACAAGGTAAATTGTCTCTTGGGCAAGCCGCAGAATTAGCAAACTTATCAAAAAGGACATTTGCTGAATTATTGGGAAAATATGGTGTTTCAATATTTAATTATCCTGCCTCTGATTTATCAAAGGATGTAGCAAATGCATAAGACTATAATTTCGGATACAAGTTGTTTTATTATTCTTGCTAATATTGGAGAATTAGAGTTATTGCGTAAAGTATATGGACAAATCACAACTACAACTGAAATTGCCACTGAATATGGGGATAAACTTCCCGATTGGGTTGAAATAAAAGAAGCTAAAGATAAATACCGCCAACAACTCTTAGAAATGCAAATTGATAAAGGAGAATCGAGTGCAATTACACTTGCTTTGGAGACTCCTGATAGCACATTGATTTTAGATGATTATAAAGCACGAAGAATTGCTGAACAACTTCAAATTTCTTATACTGGCACTGTGGGTGTCTTAATTAGAGCGAAACTCATGGGATTGATAACTTCAATCAAACCCCTTCTTGAGAAAATTAAACTGACTGACTTCCGGATTTCAATAGATATTGAGATTCAAGCTCTTAGAGAAGCTAATGAATAAGTGAAATAAACGCCTGCTACCAATAAACACAATAGCGAGCGTACGGATTACAGGGGTTTCGGGCGTTTGTGGCTCGTAAATAAAAGTAGCTGTAAACTGATAGGTTATCACCACGCGCTTCGCGCACGTCTCGTTGTTATCAACCGTTACCACCCATTTAACAGACAAAAACAAACAAATGCAGACACATAAAGCCCAATTGCAGATTTCTTTTGATAATTAATATTGTACAGTGAACCTTTGTATCATGTCTAATAAAAATAAAATGCCATGAATAAAAGAACTGTATTAATTTTTATGCAAGTGGTCTTTTGGATAATTGCTTTTAGTTTCACGTTTTTGCTTCAGTTTAAAAATCTCCAATTTGTTAATTTTTCGAATTATAAACTTTGTGAAAGTCTTATTGTTAGTTTATGGTTTGTTGGAAATTTTTATTTGTTTTATGCTTACCTTGTACCAAAGCTTTTGGCTAATAACAAATTCAAGTTATTTGTTTTATGCCTGATAGCTTTTCTTATCATTTCCCCTGTCACTATTAGCTTCCTTTTGCTCCTGAATAAAACAATATTTTCAATAACCGGACAAAATAGCATAACAATTGTGGGATTTCTGGGTGGTTTGTTTGGTTCGATTATTACAGGGGGTATAGGGCTTTCTTATAGAATTATGGTTGAATGGATATACGATGCACATAAGAAAACAGAACTTGAAAATAAAAACCTGGAAAGCGAATTACAACTGCTAAAAGCTAAGCTTAATCCCCATTTCCTGTTTAATACAATAAACAACATAGATGCGCTTATTGAAGAAAGTCCTAAAAAAGCATCTGAACTTCTTTCAAAACTATCCGATTTATTAAGGTATGTACTGTACGAAGTAGAATCTGATAAAATAGAATTAACGCAGGAAATAAACATAATTGAAAAATATATTGAGTTACAACGCATAAGAGTATCAAATACTGAAAATATTCATTTAAATATTAATTCCGCTGATCTAAATTATACAATTCCTCCAATGCTTTTCATCCCTTTTATTGAAAATGCATTTAAGCATAGTGATTTGAATAAGTCGGATCAACATATTAGTATAGAATTAAATTGCATTAAAAACACTGTGAAGTTTACTTGCAAAAACAATTTCGTACTCCATGAAAAGACAGAAGGTATTGGTTTGGAATTGATAAAGAAACGATTGGAGTTGTATTATCCAAACTCATTTAGTTTAGATATTTATAGAAAAGAAAATATATACGAGGTTAATCTCTTTATTGATTTGCATGAAAATTAATTGTATTGTGGTTGAAGACGAACCACTCGCTCAAAAAAAGCTTGAAAGTTTCATTCAAAAGACAGACTTTCTTTCTTTGCAAAAGACTTTTAACAATGCTATTGAGGCAATTGGTTACATAAAAACGAATTCCCCATCATTGGTATTTCTCGACATTGAAATGAAAGACCTTACAGGGATTCAAATGTTAGAATCACTTTCAGAAAAACCGAAAGTAATCATCACTACAGCTTATGAAAAATATGCAATAAAAGGTTATGACTTACAGGTTAGCGACTATTTATTAAAGCCAATAACTTACGAGCGATTTTTGAAAGCCTGCAATAAAGTTTTTGATGAATTGCACCTGAAAGCGATTGGAAAAGATAAAATTTTTATAAAGACAGAATACAGACTTGAAGGCATCTTTTTAGATTCTATCTTATATATTGAAGGAATGAGAGATTATAGAAGAATTGTAACTAAAGATAAATCTATTATGACATTACAAACATTTAAAGAGTTACAGGATATTTTGCCCGGCAAAAACTTTTGCAGGGTCCACAATTCCTATATTGTAGCCATTAAAATGATTGAAAGTGTTGAAAGAAGCAGGATAAAGATTGGAGATAAATATATTCCAATAAGCGATTCTTTTAATAAAGATTTCTTTCAAAGAATAAAATTGTAAAATAAATTTTAAACTCAAAAAAACTCATGAAAAATATAAATTATATATTGTTTTTAAAGAATAAGTTAAGGGGCATTGCCTGTATTTTTACCTTTATAGGTCTTTGCATGTATACAAATGCTAATGCGCAAGTGATAACTGATCAAAAAGTTATTGATGATTTTCTTAAGAAGACAGTAAAAGCTTATAATATACCAGGACTTGCTGTAGCTATTGTAAATGATAAAGGAATTATTTATTCATTCTCTTATGGAGAATCCTCGCCTGGTATAAGAATTACTTCGAATACACCGTTTATGCTGGGATCAACTACAAAAACGTTTACAGCACTGGCTATAATGCGATTGGTTGAAACCGGGAAAGTGGAAATTGATTCTCCAGTGAAAAAGTATCTGCCAAAATTCAAGCTTGCTTCTCCGGAATTTGAGAATACCATTACAATCCGTCACCTGCTTAACCATACAAGCGGTTTATCAGATGCAGGAATGCCATATACCTCATTGGGTGAAAATAGTTTGGAAGAAGAAATGATTTTATTACAACAGTGTAAATCCACCACTACACCTGGTAAGAAATATGAATATTTTAATGATAACTATCGCCTTCTCGGGCTTGTAATTGAAAAAATGAGTGGAATGAAATATGGAGAATATCTTTATTCAGAAATTTTCAAACCCTTATCAATGACGTCAACTTTTGCCGGCCCCATTGGAGTTAAAGGCCTTGCCCCTGGGCATGGTGAACTATTTGGATTTCCATTCAGACGCGAACAAAAGTATCGGCCAGGAGCCTTACCATCAGGTTATGTTGTTTCAAGTGCATCAGACATAGCACATTTTCTAATTGCTGAACTCCGCGCTGGTAAGGGAGATACAGGTGTGCTTAACCCGGAAACTGTAAAATTAACATGGCAACCCCCGCAAAATATAAAAGGAGGATATGCTATGGGATGGATGGTCTTTGATACCATCAGTAAAATACCTTTCCTTGCTCATGGTGGTTCACTTGAAAACTATCATTCCTTTTTTTATTTAAATCCAAAACTTAACACCGGCTTTGTATTTCTTATGAATCAAGGTGGATTGTTACCAATGCTTGGTGGTTTCGGCACACTCAGAAATGGACTTATTAAAATTTTAGATAAAGAGCAACCTAAGAATGGGTCAGGGTTCTGGCCTGTTGTTATAGTTTTAGTTTGTTTTCTTTTGGTTGCAGCAATAGAGATTTTCGTAACAATAAGGTTAAAAAATTGGCAAATCAGGACAGAGCAAAAAAAGAAATGGAAAAGATGGGCTGGAATTTTGTTTGAGTTCGTATTTTCGTGCTTCTTACTTTATTGGCTTTATAAAGGTTGGTTTATGTTTTACAGTATATTGCCAGAATTATTCTTTTTACTGTGGATTATGATTATACTAGGACTAATACGAAGCATTGTAAAAATATGGACTATTATAAAAAATCCAGGAATTTTGTTCAATAAATAGTGATTCATCAAGTTGGATTATTGAAGATTATTATACAGCAATTGAGATGCCAAAAT
>JAHEEB010000433.1 GCA_024640925.1 Bacteroidota bacterium
ATCAGAGAGGAGAGGGGCCGGGAAATAAGAAAATCGTTTATTCCCTCAAAACCCGATAATGTTATTCTTGCAGCCGATTATTCACAAATAGAGTTGAGATTAATGGCTCACTTAAGTGAGGATGAAAACATGATAGATGCTTTTTTAAATGGAGCCGATATTCATAAATCAACTGCTGCAAAAATTTATAAAATAAAAGAAGAAGACGTTACTCGCGAAATGCGGTCACATGCCAAAACAGCAAATTTTGGAATTATTTATGGTATATCTTCTTTTGGTTTATCTGAGAGATTAAAAATATCTCGTTCGGATGCTAAACAATTAATAGAGAATTATTTTATAACTTTTCCTAAAGTAAAACTTTATATGGATAAGAATATTCATGATGCAAAAGAAAATGGATTTGTATCTACAATGTTTGGACGGAAAAGATATTTGCCCGATGTTCATTCTGCCAATGCAACTGTAAGAGGTTTTGCCGAACGAAATGCTATAAATTCCCCTATTCAGGGTTCTGCTGCAGATATCATTAAAATTGCAATGATAGAAATTGATAAAAAATTATCCGGATTTGAATCGAAAATGATACTACAAGTGCATGATGAGTTGGTTTTTGATGTTTACAAACCTGAACTGGAAGAAGTTAAAAAAATTGTTCGGACAGGAATGGAAGGAGTTACTAATTTGAAAGTACCACTTATTGTAGATATGGGAGTAGGAAATAATTGGCTGGAAGCACATTAAACACTGGCGTGTTATTAAAAGTTCAAATAAAACATGTAAAAAATTGAATTACAGTAAGATACATAATATTATTTTCATTTATACTCAATAGACTGAACATATTCAAATTTTGTCCTTGTTAATTTTTCTTTGTAATATTCTCCTGTTTCACGATGATCTTCATCGTCTATTTCATAAAACCATCTTACAGTTATTGTATCAATGGAACTGTTTTCGTCGAGGATACGCAAGAATGCAAACAACTGCATTGTGGCGCTGGTATTTATGTAATCGAGATTGATATCAAATAAGACATTTTTCCCTGAAAATTCGGGTATCCATTCAAATAAAGGTGCGAATGTAGTAACTGCATTTTCTGTAATGATTCTTCCTTTGAGAACAAAGTGTCCATCAACTCGAAAATTTATTTCAGGTGCATTATTGGTTGCAGATATCATTAAATTTTCCATGATTGTATCTTTTAATTATCATTTTACGTTAGGTTAATTTATTTTGTTAATAAAGTTTGACAAATAGATAAAAATAGTATGACTATAGTCGTTTTTTTGTCGTTGATATAAAGGTGAATATTTTAAGTCTTAATTAATTTGGATAGATATAAAAGAATGAGGTGTGAATCTCCTATAACTAATTTCACTCTCACCAACATTGACGCTGGTTGAATGAAACAATAGAATTTACCGACAAGTCAAATTTCCATTCCTAGTTTTTCTGGTGAGTTTTTTGGTAATAGTCGGTCTTTTTTTTCTTAATTACCTGAAATCTATCTTAATTTATTTTACATAACTTGCAAATTTTTATGATTTTAATGAAATGACTTTATTCAAACACTACATATTCAACGAAGTAAACATATGTTGAAAAATGTTTGTATAGAGTTTATGGACTTTAATGTAACCTAAAATGGTAAAAGATCATAAAAAAGAAATTAATTTACGATTGAAAAATAGTTAAACAGATAGTTCAATTAAAGGCCTAATAAATATTTAACAAGAGCTATTTAACATAAGATTAAATCTCAAAATTATGAATTCAAATTCATCTCGTATTTATGTAGTTGATGCCCTACGTGGCTTTGCTATTATATCAATTATGTTGCTACATAATATAGAACATTTCGATTTTTATTCCTTTCCATCCGATTTGCCTTCGTGGATGAAAATTTCAGACAAGATTATCTGGGATACGTTGTTTTTCTTATTTGGTGGAAAATCATATGCCATTTTTGCATTACTTTTTGGGCTAACCTTCTTCATTCAATCAGATAACCAGGAGAAAAAGGGAAAAGATTTTAGGGGAAGATTTGCCTGGAGGCTGGTTCTTCTTCTGGGTTTTGGGATTATCAATTCAGCTTTTTACGAAGGTGATATTCTAACTTTCTATGCAATAATTGGTTTTGTTTTAATTCCTGTTGCAAGACTTAGTAATAAAATGGTTTTATGTATTGCTCTTATTTTAATGTTTCAACCATATGAATGGATTAATTTTTTAAAAGGATTACATAATCCTGATCTGGCAATGTCTGATCCTCTATCTTATTCCTATTTTGCAAAAATGGGCGAATATATCCCGGGCAATTCGTTTATCAATACTTTGATTGGTAATCTTATGAATGGAAAACCAGCTGTTATTTTATGGACATGGGAAAACGGAAGGGTATTTCAAACAGCTTCATTGTTTATGCTGGGTATGTTGATCGGGCGTAAATCATTGTTTGTAACATCTGCCAATAGCAAACAATTCTGGATCAGAACATTGATAATTGTTTCTATATCATTTGTTCCCTTATATATTGTTAAAAACAGTCTGAATGAATGGATAAACAGCGAAGCCATCCGGCGTCCCTTACTAACCATTGTTACTTCCTGGTCAAATATGTCATTTATGTTGGTTTTAGTTTCTGGTTTTACACTTCTTTTTCAAATCAGTTTCTTTCATCGATTTTTGAATATTATTTCGCCTCTAGGGCGTATGAGTTTATCGAACTATATCCTTCAATCTGTTGTAGGTTCAATTATATACTATGGTTTTGGATTAGGACTTTATAAATATACCGGAGCAACCTATTGTATACTGATTGGTATTGTTCTGGCTGTGTTGCAGGTAGCTTTTAGTTCGTGGTGGTTTAAAGAAAATAAACAGGGACCTCTTGAAATGATATGGCACAAAGCAACATGGATAAAGATTAGAGAACGAAAGTAAAATTTTTATTCAAAGGTTAGGTTGATGTGTTTAATATTTAGCCAGGTGATAACAGCTGACGAAATACTAAATATTTAATGAAAAGAAACATCCAAAGCAGATTAGATAGAATGAGAATCTTTTTTTCTTAATTACCTGAAATCTATCTTTATGAATTGGATATTTATTTTACATAACTTGCAAAAAGTTTATTATTGTAAAAACCTGATTATTTGTTAAAGAAAAATATGAAACGGACTTTCAATAACCTTTCTATTCGAATATTTATTGTTCTTTTAATTGGTATCATCCCTTTTCTAATCACAAATAAAACACTAGACCCTAATTTACATCTTCAATTTATTTCCTTAACTATTTTATTAACATCTTGTTGGATAGTATTTCTTTTAAAGAAAAAGGAAATAATTATTCAAAATAACAAGGTTCTGTTTTTTATAATAGCCTACCTCATATTTATAATATATTCAATACTTTCCATAGTAATTTCGAACAATAAACCGGATGCAATCTTTTCCTTTTCTAAATATTTGTTATTTTTCTTTTTAGCTGCATCTTTTTTATTCTTCGAAAACGCAGACATTTTATTCAGAAGTATTGCCAGGTCAGCAATTCTGTTGGGTATTGTAGTTATTATTCCTGCATATTATCAATTGGTTGATTTAATAAATGAGAATAAGCTAATTATTCCATTAAGTACCTACAACATATCCTCTCTTTTATCTCATAGAAACTTGTTTTCAGAAATATTAATCCTTATTCTTCCTTTTTCCGTTTACTCTTTTTTTTCAGAGAAAAAATTATGGAAGTATTTGTCAATTGTAAGTTTTAATCTTATACTGTTTATGATTATTATTTTATCTAACAGGACTTCATGGATTTGTGTCATCTTACTTTTTATAATACCTGTTTCAATTTTTTTAATAAAAAAGCAATTTTTTGTTATAAATAAGATCAAAATATTTTTTGTTTCTAATATTATTATAGTATTAATTACAAGTATTTTATTTTTATTTAATTATTCTGATACTTCAAGTCTTAAATCTCATGCAAAAAATTCAGTTGACTTAACAAAAGGTTCAACAAAAGACAGAATTGAATTATGGTCCAGGACTATAAAACTAATATCTGAAAAACCAGTGTTTGGTGGAGGTTTAGGGAGCTGGAAAATTAACATGCTTAAATATGGGAATGAAGGATTGGTTTCAGAAAACAATACAACCTTTTATCAAAGACCTCATAATGATTTTTTGTGGATAGCTGCTGAACAGGGAATAACAGGTTTTATTCTTTACTTTCTCTTATTCGCCATTATTACTATTTCACTCTTTAAAGAATTATTGAACAGAAACAGCAAATATAAATCTGACCAGTTGTTGGTAATTTTATCTGTTACCTTATGTTTTTTGATGATTTCTTTATTAAGTTTTCCGAAAGAAAGAATCAGTCATAATATTTTGCTTTTTGCAAGTTGGGGCTTTTTTCTGAACAAGATGAATTCCATACCAGATAGTATTTTTATAAAAGATATCAGGTTAAGAGGGATTAATTATTTAACTATATGTTTTTTGTTTTTTATCCTCATTATTGGCTTTTTACGCATCAATAGTGAAATACATACTAAAAAAGCTATTCTTGCTAAAAAAAATTCAAGGTTTCTGAAATGTATACATGAAATGGAAAAAGCAGAGACATTTTTCTATCAGATGGATGAAACATCAACTCCTTTGAAGTGGTATTCAGGATTGGCTTATTATAATCTTAAAAATTACGAAAAAGCTGTTGAGCAGTTCGAATTGGCAATTCATACAAACCCTTACCATATTTATACTTTGAATGATTATGCAAGTAGTTTGACAAAAACAGACCAAACTGAAAAAGCTGTTGAGTTCTATAATAAGTCAATAGCAATTGCCCCGAATTTTCTTGAACCAAAACTCAATCT
>JAHEEB010000434.1 GCA_024640925.1 Bacteroidota bacterium
GCCAGGATTCCATAAGAAATAACTTTAATTTGTTTTATTTCAAGATTTAAAATATTCACATAGATTTCTTTCTTTAATGGGCCATTTAACCCAGGACTTTCATGGATAAACAACCGACGAAAAAAGGAAAAATAAGATTGATTTTTATGATTTATTGAAGCAAAGGGTTCAACATTGGTCTTATACCAAAAACTATAATAATCCAGGGTTTGCCCGTATCCAAAAATAAGTATCGGAAATGCGCTAAAGAGTAAAGTAAAAAGAATAGTATACATTGTAATTTTGTATTCCTTTTTAATTAAAAAATACAAAAGCAAGAAAACCGTATAAATCTTAAGGGATATACTAAAAGCTAATATAAGAGAGGCAAGAATATTTTTTTTCTTTTCATAAAAATATAAACTGGAAAGAGCCATGAGTAACATGTAAACATTTATTTGAATATTACTCATATTTTCCAATATATACCTTAGAGTAATTATAAGAGGCACAATAACAATGGGGTGAATAATACTGATGGTCTGAGGGGTAACGATTTCTTCTCTTTTTATTGGAAATATCCTGAGTTCCAGACCCAGCGATAGCTTAAGTGTAATTTTTATGATAGCAACCATTGCAACAATAAGTCCCGAAAGCCATAAAAACCGTACTAAATATCCACTGAAATTATCAATAATTGCTAAGGGGACACTAAAAATCGAAAAAAAAGGAGGCCATGTATTTATTAAAGGTTTAGAATAAATATATTCTCCATTTAAAACACAATTCCCCGCAAGAATATATCCTTTAAAATCACCAAGCTTAAAAAACGAGTCTCTGTATAATTCATATAAAAGAGCAAATGATATGAGTACCAGTATTGTTACTGAAAAGTAATACAGCTTTTTGTTCATAGAACCGTTATTTAAAAACATTATACTTGATAATACAATAAATTGCCCTAAGACCATCTTTCCAGTTTATTTTTTTCCCTTCCTTATAAGTACGGCCATAATATGAAATGCCCACCTCATAAATTCGTATATCTGGTATTTTGGATATTTTGGCTGTAACTTCCGGTTCAAAACCAAACCTTTTTTCTTTTAACTGTATATTTTTAATGATTTCTGAACGGAACATTTTATAACATGTTTCCATGTCGGAAAGATTAAGATTGGTAAACATATTGGAGACAAAGGTCAGGAAATTATTTCCTATAGAATGCCAGAAAAACAGGATTCTGTGAGGCTGAGCACCTTTGAATCTCGAACCATAAACAACATCAGCAAAATTGTTTATTATGGGTTTAAGCAATAAATTAAACTCATCCGGATCGTATTCAAGATCAGCATCCTGAATAATCAGAAATTC
Organism: Bacteroidota bacterium; assembly: GCA_024640925.1. GTDB lineage: Bacteria > Bacteroidota > Bacteroidia > Bacteroidales > UBA10428 > UBA10428. The sequence continues at coordinate 1,351 of JAHEEB010000434.1, forward strand.
TCCCTTGGCAGATTTTATACCGGTATGAATGGCTGCACCTTTACCCTGGTTTTTTTCATGCTCAAAATATTGAATATTTTTTTCTTTATTGTTTTGAATATATAATTGTATGACGTTTTTTGTATTATCAGTTGAACAGTCATTAACAATAACAACTTCTTTTTCAAGATCAAAATTCAATTTTACAGCAAAAATTTTATCTAAAATAGTAGTAATGGAATTTTCTTCGTTGTAAACAGGAATAATAATACTTAATTTTTTCATGCATTAGGGTTTATTGACAAGTGTTTATCACTTTTCAAGCTGATTTCTCAAAAAATGTGAAGTAATAGAATTAAACTGACTTTTACAAAAAAAGAGATTAATTTTCAGATCTTAAAATTCCTTTCACTGAAATAAGCCGAAAAATATCTCAGGTTGGCATCGAGTCACAAACTACAGCATAAAATTCAGTATTTTTTATTCATGCTGTTTTTTAATGGCTTTAATAGATATTCCAATCCATTAAGCTTAATCTCGTACATGGTTTCAAGCATCATTCCAAGTTTTCCTTTCGGAAATCCCTTTTGTTTAAACCAAACGATATAATTTTCCGGAAGGTCGCATATCAACCAGTCTTTGTATTTTCCAAAAGGCATTTTGGTTTTAACAATATCCTGTAATATATTCTGATAATTATTTTCCTCGCCCATTTTTAATTATTATACATTTATTCTGTTTTATATGTCATTCGTTCTGATTGATACTATTTTTGCTGGTATCTTGTATAGCTACCGTTCTCTTTCTGAGTAACCATCTGTCTTCTGATACTTTATAAACAGGTTCAAACTTAGGTTCAAGTGTTTTGTAACTTTTTGAGAAAACATAGTAGTATTCAGCATCAGTGTTTATTTCTATATTCTTATCGTAGTACCTTAATGTAAGCCATGGAGTTTTTCCAATATATGAATAAAAATAAAACGAAGGGAAAAAATGCCAATCTGTTTTTAAAATTATAGTATCATCCGGTTGTTTTTTGGCTTCCAGATAATTTAAAACATCAAATGTATTCTCGTCATATCGCCATTGAATGGTATATTTCAGGCTATATGTGTATGCCACATTAAAAACACAAGAAGAGGAAATTAAAAATGCAATGAAATAAAAGATTATTTTTCTTTTTATAATTGGGACCAAGGCTAATAAACAAACAAAAGAAGTCATTATTAATGGAAAGAAAAATAATGCAGTTCTTCCCCGTGGACTAGGCGTTTTCAAAAGTATACATTGAATAATAGCAACAAAAATTGTCAATAGCACTAGTGAAGAGGGAACAAAAATGAGGATTTTAACAAACGAGATTTTAAATTCATCTTTTTTTAATCGGATGAAAATGCATATAAAATAAACAACGAGTATACATAGTATGACAAATGAAATGGTTGTTCCCGTAAACATATTATAGGAGGGCAAATACATAAATCGGTTTGCGTTTGCTATTTTAAAAATGGGGTTAGCAATTAAAGCTAGATAAAGAAGAAATGTTATTGCAATGATAACAGTAGGTCTGATTAGTTGTTTAAGATGACCGGAAGATTTTAAATAAAAGTAAAACCAGGTAATTATAGTATTTGCTACCAAAAAAATCAGAAGAGAAAAGTTAGCGTATGATGCAAGTATAGAAATACTATATGAGAACCACATATCGCGATTTTTGGCAGAAAGAAAACCGGAAAGCAAGTAGCTCACAGATAAAGTTGTTAAAGCAGTTGCCATGCCATAGCCTCTGCATAATCCAAAAAAATCGAGCAAATAAGGATATCCTACAAATAGGAGAGATGTTGGTATAAACCATATAGAATTTTCTTTTAAAGCGGTTTTATTTATTCTAAAAACAGCAATTGCATAAACAACAAAAGAAAGCAGGTTAGGAAGCCTTATTACTACCTGATTTAATCCAAATAGAGAAACAAAAAGTTTAACAAATAACGTATTTAAAATATGGTTATCTGGCCAGGTATCCGGATTCATCATGATTTGCCAGCAGCTGAATCTGATATAATTTGTAGCAGTGGACATTTCATCATGAGTTACCGGGATGAATATTATTTTACTTAATATAAGAAGAAAGACAATTGCGAATATGGCAGAATATGAATAGTAATTTATCTTTTTCATAAGATTTATGAATTTAATATTTTACTTACTCTATTTAGACTTAAGTCCATCAATCAATATGTTGTCATTTTCCTTTCAAAATTTATCCAATTCTTTCATTTGAATCTGTTTGTCAGCAATATTGGGTATTCATTATTTTTTTGGTCTTATTGGTATCCATAATTCCTCTTCGGAATTTGGATCCTCATTCTTATACTTCTCTCCTAATAACTCAAAATGAGGTCTATTGTCCAATGTATAATCAGAATTTGTCAACCAGCTACCAAGAATATATTGAAACGTTTGAGCAGCTGCACTTACTGCTCCTTTATATATAAAAACCGCATATAGTCCTTTTTTCAATATAAAAGTATCCATATTATCAGGAACTGTATTAAAGTCAGTGACTTCTATTGTTGCCCATTTCTCAAATTCGGCAGGATCAAATGTATTAAAAAATAAAGGAGGGTAAATTTGCATTGAATAAAGTTCTGTTCCAATGTTGTTTTTTATTTCTTTGCGTCTAGATTTAGAAAAGACATATAATGAAAAGATTTTTTTTTATTTCAAGTCTTTGCTTTTTGACAATAATGATTGGTGCACAAAATACTGTTCCTGTCAAACCAAGAATTTTAATAAGTACCGATATTGGAGGTACAGACCCTGATGACAATCAATCTATGACACATTTATTAATGTATAGTGACTTGTTTTCGATTGAAGGTCTTGTTTCTTCCCCATCATACGGAAAAGGAAATAAAGAAGAGATTCTTCGTATGATTGATTTGTACGAAATGGATTTCCCTAAACTTCTAAAACAAAACAAGGATTTAGCAGAACCTCATCATTTTTGTTCAAAATTCGTCAGATATAGTCATGCTTAGCGAACCGCCGCATACCTGCCAGTTCATACTTTGGAGTGAGATGCGAAATATTTCGTATCTTTCCCTACTCGATCGGGAACAATTATAACACCCGCGAATTCTATAATATAGCGCAACGATGAAAAATGACATTCAATATATTAAAGGAGATGCCACGAAACCAATATCTGATGGTAACAAAATTATTGTACATATTTGCAATGATATTGGAGGTTGGGGAAAAGGATTTGTAATGGCAATTACAAAACGTTGGACAGAACCGGAGAATAAATATAGAGGATGGTTTAAATCGCAAGATAATTTTTCCTTGGACAGGTCCAATTTGTTCAAGTTGAATCTGATATTTGGATTGCAAACATAATCGGACAGCATAAAATCAATAAAGACGAAAGTGGTAATGCTCCAATACGATATGAAGCAGTTTTATCAGGACTTGAAAAAGTTGGAGAATTTGCAAAAGAAAAGGGCGCATCAATTCATATGCCAAGAATAGGATGTGGACTTGCAGGTGGTAC
>JAHEEB010000435.1:0-1994 GCA_024640925.1 Bacteroidota bacterium
TTCGCTCACAGAAAGATAACTATCATGTGAGAATTGCGGATTATCTTTTTGAATTAAATTTAAAATAGAGTGTCTGATTGTTCTGGCCGGAATTTTTTCCGCAATTGGAAATTCTTTGTTTGAAATATCACTACGAAAAGTTTCCATATTTTTTGTTTTTAATCATTTAATCTGCCCGTAAGTTCCTATACAAGTTTCCCTGTTATTTTATAATCACTTTTTTTGTCTTATTTCCAACTTGAATAAAATACAAACCCGAAGGAATGTCTGCTATGTTTATTGTAACCCTATTTCCGTTTAGCGTTTCTTCTTTAACTAAGATACCCATTGAATTTGTTATTTGAAGTTTATTATTTACATCTTCAGTTGTTTCAATTGTAATGTTCGTTGAACCTGGGTTTGGGAAAATATTAAAATCATTTTGCTCCCTGGTTTCATTGATTCCTAAAACGTTTGATGAATTTAAGTATAAACAATATACATCTCCATCAAGAAAATTCGATACCGTTAAATTAATAATACTTTCCATAACATCTGCTTTTCCAACAAAGACAGTTATTGGGAAGCTTAATGGTAAATTTTGGTAGTTTATATTGCCCTTAGGAATTTTCTGAATTAGCAGAGGTATTGTTCCATTTGTCAAATAGGGATAATTATTAATTGTAATTAAAACATCTGAACTATCTTTTCCAATGTCGTTGGGTAAAAATGTTCCATTATCTATTGAGTAATATCTGCCAACTAAGACCATCATTTCTTTTAACGAGTCTGTTTTGCTTGAGAGAGCTAATGTTTTTGCGTCAGAACGATCACAAAATATTCTTTCTCCGGTTTGCATTTCGGCATATGCCCGGTTTACCCAATATGCAGGCAACGGACTTTGTTCGTCGTGCCAGAACAAACCATTCAGACCAATGTTACAATTTGACCAATTTGTAATTCCGTCAAAGTTGTTCCAGCAAGCTGTATTTGCCCAGTTTACATTGTTTTGTTCTAAATGGTAAAGCCAAGCCAATCGGTATGCTGGTATTTGATTAGTCTGTTGCGGAGAATATTCGTTGATGTGAATTTCAGGGTTTGCCCAAAGTGGATTTAATAAACTTCTGTTTCTAAAATCAGTTGTATGATTTGAAAGTGAATCCGGAAGTCCAAATTCATGCCAGGAAACAGCATTTAACCTTATACCACTGGATGCTAAAGAATCTAATATATACTCAAGTCCGGCGCCATTATAACTATTAATACTTGGGCCAACAATTTTAATTGAAGGGTCTATTGTATTTATTATAAGTCTTGTTCGTTTAAAACATTCAATTAATTGCGAAAGATTTCCAGACCAATATAACGCGTCATTTGGTTCGTTCCAAACATCCCAGTAGGTTGGGGCAAGTCCTTCGTTATTGTATTTTTTAACTAATGTGGTTACAAATGTTTCGTATTCTGCCCAGTTATGCCAGGGTTTAGCATTTGAATAACCTCCTTTATAATTTGCATAAAAGTCGCTAATAACTAAAGTTGTGTTTATTGATAAACTGCAAGCCAGTTTTTGTGTCTGAAACCAGTCCGAATTTCTCCAAAACCTTGGTTTTAACTTTTTAACTAAGGTTAGGGCAGTTGGGCTTGTTTCAAGATTCGTTTCTCCATGTAAAAACCCTATGTAATTTTTAAACGCTCCATCGTTTACTCCCGCATTTATTGTAATCGTTTCCTGGGCAATTATGTTTTTACTCAAGAGTATTATTGCTAATAAGAGAATTTTATTTGTTGGCATATTACCATCCGTATTAATGACTGGTTGGGTGGTTCGACCCAATTCAATTACTAAACCAGTCCAACATATCACAATAATTGCAACCTATACGAGGTTGTTTCTTAGAAGAGCTCCTTATTCATTTCAACAGAAATGCAACTTCTACGAAGTTATCAATTTATCCTCGCATAGGATGCATTTTTTTCTTTAACTACAACTGATTCCAATGTATATAAAAATACAT
>JAHEEB010000435.1:2004-4881 GCA_024640925.1 Bacteroidota bacterium
ACGAAGGAAGTAAAGGGCACGAAGAGTTACACCAAGAACACAAATATGATTTCAGGTACTTTTACCATTCAAATTTTTTTTTCAAAAATAATAATTCTAAAAAAATAGGAGTTCTGGCTTAAAAGATACCATGTTTTTATTTTAAACAAAATCCATAACCAATATTAATTAACCAGGAATTTACATAATGATAATCAAGATAATTCGCAAAATTGTTGAAAGATCTTCTATACTCAAATTCATTATCCAGAAATATATAAGAGTTATTTTTAAAATTGTATTTTAAACCTATATGCCCTGATAATCCAAATTGATATTTCCGAAAGGCTGAATTATAGTCAATAACTTTTCCCATCTCATCAATTCTATTTATATCATAATCAATATTTGTGAGAAAAATATGATTATAACTTAAAGATACAAAGGGCTTAATTTTTTTAAAAGGCAGAGAATATTCCACAGTCATTGGAATACGAATAATTTTGTATTTTGAATAGATTTGATATGTTGCCGAGTATTCTGTAAACAAAGTATTGTTATAGTAGCCTTGAAAATTATTTTCAGAATAATTAAAACCTACCATAACATTCCATAAATAATGTGTTTTAACTGGTCTTATCCTTAAGTTAAAACCGAAAGATGGTTTCAAATTAAAATCATGATCACTAGAAGTTTTTAAACCCATCCAAGAATTTATGATTCCAACATAAGTCTCCAAAAATATGCCAGCCCTTACAGATCGAGAGTAGTCAATGCATTCATATTCATTACAAACACTATTGTGGTAATCTTTTGTGACTTTAATTAGTGAAGTATAATTAAAATTCGTAGTTGCTATTTCATTTTTAATTTTTGGACTATCATAAAATACATATTGCAAAATACTTTTATATTGGTTTGAGTTTTTCAGGTATTTTTTGTCATTTATTATTTCAACTCTTGATTCATTAGAAAGCTGATAAATAGAAGTATCTTTCTCAATAAAATAATAATCATTCGATTCTTTTAGATAATACAGGTCAACAATTCCGTCAACCATAAATTCAAGGAAAACCCATTGGGTTTTATTATTCATCGTAACTTTTTTTGATACATAGTATTTTTCATTTTCTATTTTATAGGCTTTGATATCTTCTGGAAAAAAAGTTTTAGGATTTTGTTCATTCTTTTCAATAAATATACATTCTCTGCAATTTTGGTAATTGGATTTCATATCAATTAATCCACAAAGTGTATCATTATTGTTGGTAATAATCATTCCCGGTTTATAATCTTTTTGACCAAAAACAAAGGAAGTTGTAGACAATAAAGCAATGCAGTAGAGTAAATACTTGTTTTTCATACTAATATTAATTGTTTTGAATTTTACTCAACAGTATATCGTTATCGCTATTTTAGAAAATGATATCATCTTCCACGTATTCGTCTTCGACCCATTTGCCAGTGGTATAATCTTTCTGAGCAGACGGAGTGCTTGGCTTTTGCGTTCGAACAGGTGAGATAACTATGTTTTCAAGTGTGTACTGTTGTTGGCTGCTAAAATAATAAAAGTTTTGTTTAGTCAAATCTTTTTTCTTTAACCACAACCGATTCCAACGTATATCAAAATACATTGGAAGAGCTCACTGAAGGAAGTAAAGGGCACGAAGGATTACACAAAGAACAATTGTTTGCTTTGAACAAATTGCTGGCGATTTTTTTAAAATTATTCCTTGTTTCTTTTAAACCGAATTTAAAACAATAAAATACCCAAACCCATTAATCCGTCCCTGTTTGGGGATGGTACTAGGGATATACGAATATTGCCGGCATGGGAGGGAAGGGGTAAAGAAAGGTAAATATAAACTGTTTATCGGCTTTTATAGTTGTTGGTTTTGATTGATTGGAGGTTCTATACTGAGTAGGTATTCCGTTCATGTTCTGTTTGTTTTTAGATCAACCCAAACATAGCCTTAGTAAGGGGCTATAACAAGGCAGTGGAACTTAATACCAATTAGCTGGTTTTAAACTGTAAAATCGGTTTAATCTGGTATAATCTGCGGTTCAGACATTTTTTTCCGGCAGCAATTATCATAACCCCATCCCTTAATCGTTTCCTATATTGCAAATGTTGGTAAACCTTCCCCAAACAGGGAAGGAATAGAGTAAGTACTAACTGGCAATGTAACCGAATTCAAAAACATTAACCCCTGTTTGTTTTTAAATCAACCCAACCCTTAATCAATTGGCTTTAGTTAAAAGAAAAGCAAAATTATATTTATTAGATTCCATTATATCATTCGAATTTATTTTTAATAAATATAATCCATCTGGAAAATCCCCTAAGTCTATCATCATAAGACTTTTCGAATATTCTTCTTTATACATAAGCAGCCTTCCGAGTAAATCAAACACGCTAATTTTTATTTTACCTGAAATTGCATCAGACATCTTAATATTAACTGTATTATAAAAAGGATTGGGATAAACCGTAACGGGCGAATTATTCAATTCAGCGATTCTAGATGGTATACTATCGTCTATTTGATTTAAAATTGTGATTACTGCTTCGTTTAAAGTATCGGTTATTGATAGAGCCACAATTTTATACAGATCGTTAATTTCTATTCCATAGACCGAATAAATTGGAATGTCATGAGAATAAATTGTATCAATATTTTTCCCAAAATCAGAAATTGTTATAAAAAATTTATCATCCCATTTTTCTCTGAATGAAGAAATCATTTTATCTTTTATTAAATTGAAATGGTTGTTACGAAAGTCCCTACCTACCAAAGAATCCAATCTTAATCGGTATCTTGTCCGGTTTTTATTGAAAACCCTCGATATTCTTGTGATGATAAGCCACTGGAATATTGCTTTAGATAATACATAGTA
>JAHEEB010000033.1 GCA_024640925.1 Bacteroidota bacterium
TAATCGTGCTTTATAAAAATTATCCAATCATGAAAAAGTTCAATCTGTTTTTCATTCTGATAAAAATAGAATATTGAAAAAATTACAGACATTTTATACCAGTCAGTACCCAACCGGGTTTAATTCACCTTTGATACATTGAACTACCCTGCCTATGGCAGGCTTGGTAAAGAGGTTTGCGGATCCCAATATGCATAGGGATGGCACGTAAAAAAGTAAGCAATGAACTAATAGGTTATCTTATTTATTAATCCCAAATTACGCAATAACGTAATTTGCCCAACGGGCTGACGAAAACTGTAATTGTACAATTTTTCGTCAGGTTTAATATAAGTCCGATAAGAGATCATACTCAACCAGTAATTCTTCGCCATCATAAATCTGAAAGCAAACATACTTCTTACCGGAATTATAGCTCCAGTCGCCATACATAAAAACCCTGGTGTTTCCATCTTCTTTTAACAATTTCATAAAAACATAATTTTCTGTAATTTTCCCATTCATATATAACGGAAGCTTTTATAAACCGACCCCTTTATACAATAGGACTCTATTTGTTCGAGAGGAAGTGTCAATTTATCTCCGCAAAGAAGTATTATCCTCGCATTTAAATCTGTGATTGTGATTTTTTTTACAAAGGTTTTTCCATCAATTGCATTGACCCACGAACTGTCATCGTCTTTTGCCGACATTGTCAGGCTGTATCCAGCCAGAAAAAAAAAAGTATAAGTATTTTCATCTCACATAATTTTAATTATTAATAAGTTTCAATCAAAGATTCATATTAATAATACAGGGTACAAATTTTTGTGTTATGCAACCTGGTTTTGTGATTATAAATACGTTGCCTGTGAAATTAACTTAATATTCACATTTACACACTGGCGCGTGTTTATTTCATTAAGGTAAGGGATTATTTGAATCCTCTCCCGATTATCTCTGTGAACCTCTGTGGTAAATCGTCAGAAAAACCACAGAAGTTTATTGATATTGACAATGACCTACAAAGCTTCAATGGTTTGTGTTGCGCACTGCCGAACCGCAGAGTCGAAAATAACAGTAATAATTTGTTAAATCGTTAGATCGAAGAATTATCTTTTTGAATATGCGATTTGTTTCTTAAATTGATCATTTATTATACTTATCAATTGTTCCTCATTAAATGGTTTACTTATAAAACCATTACACCCGCAAGAAGTTGCTCTATCTATATCATTTTTTTCCACAAAAGCAGTTTGAGCAATCACTGGTAAGTCTGGTCTAAATTCCTTAATCTTTTTTGTTGCTTCAAATCCATCCATTACAGGCATTTTTATATCCATCAGTATCAAATCAATGTCAGCTCTTTCATTACAAAATTCTACTGCCTGCAGACCATTAACTGCCCAGATTATTTTATAGTTTCTACCGGATAATAATTCCTGTATATATAAAAAATTATTCTCTTCATCCTCAGCAATAAGAATAGTCCTTGATAAAGTATCAGGAATCAGATTAGAAATAGCATCATGGACATCCTGTTTTGTCTGGAGAGTCGCTTTTTTAAATGGAATGGTAAAATAGAATGTGGTACCTTTGGCTGGTTCTGATTCCAACCAGATTTTACCTCCCAGCTGGTTAATATAGGCTTGCGAAATAGATAGCCCTAATCCGGATCCGCCGTAATGTCGTTCCGGCGAAAAATCAATTTGTCTGAACCTTTTAAATATCTCTTCGTGCATATTTGCTGGTATTCCAATACCTGTATCCTCGACCTGAAACTGAACAAAAGAGTTTTCTACCCTATAGCCATATTTAATTTGACCTTCTTTTGTAAACTTAAGTGCATTACCTAAAAGATTGCTTAAAATTTTTACCAGTTTAGCTTCATCCGTTAAGATATTAGCATCTTTATCAGGGAGATTTTTCTGTAAATTAAATATTAGATTTTGTTTTTGTGCGATAGTAATAAATTGATTATAAATATAATCAAGTAGTGAATTTAAATTAGTTATTTCTTCCTTAATTGTATCCTGGCCTGCTTCAATGGTCGCTATACTAATTATATCAATTATTATTGACAATAATCGATTACTGCTCTGGACTATTGTATTCGTGTAAAATTGTCTTTTATCTGTTGATAAATCCTCACTATTTAATAATTCTGAAAAACCTACTATTGCATTCATTGGTGTGCGTATTTCATGAGAAATATTATGAAGAAATGCTGTTTTAAGCCGATCGCCTTCTTCAGCTTTATCCTTAGCATATATCAGCTGTTCTTCAAATTTTTTACGTTCGGTAATCTCATGACCAAATCCGACTAAACCAACAATTTGATTATTTTCGCCGAACAATGGTATTTTGTTTATAAGCCTCCAATGTTCTTCTCCATTTTTATCAAAATAGTTGTCCTCTTGATTTAATATTTGCTGGCCGGTTTGCATAACCTTCATATCTTCAGAATATCCGCGCATACCGGTTATAGAATCATAAATATCAAGATCGGTCTTTCCAATTATTTCAGCTTCTGAAGCACAATTCATTATTTGCAAGTCAGCACTATTTGCAATTAACTTTCGACCATTACTATCTTTTACGTATATGGCATCAGGCAAATTATCGATTAGCGTGCGAAGTAGAATTCGTTCCTGACGTATAGTTTCTTCAGCATCTTTTTGTTCAGTCAAATCACGGATAATCATACTGGTCTGCTCTTTACCCTCTCTGTTTAAAAAAATTACAGAAGAAACCTCTCCCTGAAATTTTGTACCATCTTTTTTTATAAAAGTTAATTCTCCGCTTGCACGGTCATTTTTTCTTCTTTCATCTAAGAGTATTGATAATCTTGGGTCACTGATATCAACCAATTCATTTCTTCCTACCTGGCAAATCTCTTCATTAGTTCTGTCAAATAGCTTACAAGCACAATTGTTTGCCGATAAAATACTTCCATCTGGAGTTGTTAATAAAATGGCAATACTCGAATTATTATAAACAGAACGGTACATATCTTCGCTTTCACGAAGTGTTTCAAGAGCAATTTTACGTTCAACAAGTACTTTTTTATTTTCCAGCACTTTTTTAATAGTAGGAGCCAATCCTTGAATATGTTTAACTGATTTGATAACATAATCAGCAGCACCCATCTTCATGGCCTGAATTGCTATTTCCTCTGAGCCTGTGCCAGTAACAATGATTACGGGTACATCAGGGCATTTCTCCTTTACAAATTGCAAAACCTGCAACCCATCGAACCCCAATATATTAAAATCACTCAATATCAAATCATAATCTCCTCTGGCCAGATATTTCTCAAAGTCCTCACGGTTATCGGCTTCAACAATTTCAAAACCATTCTGTTCTTTTTGCAGGGCATCCTTAACGAGCTGCCGATCGTGTATATTATCATCGATATGTAAAATACGAATCATGGTTTTCATATTTTTTGCTTTTTAAAAAGTATTGAGATTAAACTCCAGGAGCATTTATATTTAAAGTAAACCAATAATCATCAATCTTTTTTACCACATCAGTAAATCCATCGAACGAAACAGGTTTCAGTAGATAGCTATTGGCACCGATATCGTAACTTAATGTGCGATCTCCTTCTTCTTTTGATGAAGTAAGAATAATAACCGGAATTCGTTTAAGTACTTCGGTGCTTTTTATCTGACGTAATACTTCGAATCCATCAATTCCGGGCATCTTTAGATCAAGTAAAATCAGATTCGGCATTGGATATATAGTCCGATCATTAAACTTATTACGCCCTAAAAGGTAGTCTAATGCTTCCTGCCCATTCCTCACCACTTTTATTTCATTTTTAAGTTTAGCTTCCCTGAAAGCATCGAGTGTGAGAATAATATCCATCTGGTTATCTTCCACTAATAGTATTTTAGCTGGGTTTTCCATTTTGATTTTTATTTGGTGGTAAACTAATAATAAAAGTAGATCCCTGTCCAACAACTGAATCTACCCATACTGTTCCATTGAGTAAACTCACTGCTTTTTTAACGGTGGCTAGACCAATACCAGTGCCGGGATAAGCCTCTTCGCTATGTAAGCGCTGAAAAATTTTAAATATCTTTTCCCAATATTCTCTTGGTATGCCAATACCATTATCAACGATTTTCAGTAAATAGCCTTCTGAAACTGTTTCGGAGTGGATACCAATTTCTAAGGGAACGTCATTTCGCCGGTAGGTAATGGCATTTTCAATCAGATTGGTAAAAATCTGGCGTAACAAGCTTTCATCTCCTGAAATTACAGGTAAATCATTATCCACAGCGAATCTAGCCTGTATTTCTTCCAATCTCTGTTTAAAATCGGCATATACAGTATCAATTATTTTATTTAATGATAGGGGTCGCATATCTAACGATTTCCTGCCCAGACGTGAATAATTTAGTAAATCATTGATAAGTTGTTCCATCCGAACACTTGCTTCAACAATATAATCCATATATTGTCGGCCTTCTTCGTTAAGTGATTCGCGGTGGCGCCGCGAAAGGATTTGTGAAAAGCCGAAAATGGCCCGAAGCGGGGCGCGTAAATCGTGTGAGATAGAATAACTGAATGACTCCAATTCTTTATTAATCGATACCAGTTGAGCAGTTCTTTCGGCAACATTGTATTCTAAGGTTTGATTTAACTTTTGTATTTCTTCTTCGGCCTTTTTACGATCGGTTATATCTATTATTACTGCTATGCGGCATTCCCGGCCCATATATTCCAAATCGTTTGAAGTGACAATAATTGTTATTACCGAACCATCTTTCCGGATATGGTGCCATTCACCAACATAAGCCCGACTTTGTAAAGTTTTTGCTAATTCAACAATACGTTCTTTTTCTTCAGGTGGATAAAGATCAGGCAGAGACATAGAAAGTAATTCATCCGATGAATATCCATAATGATTAATAAAAACTTCGTTAATGGCTAATAATTTAAATGTATTACGGTCATATATTAGCATCGGAACAGGATTTTGCTCAAATAAAAAGCGATACCTTTCTTCGCTTATTCTTAATGCCTCTTCAGCCTTTTTACGTCCTGTAATGTCGTGAATTATCCCTAAATATCCCGACGAAGGATTATCTTGCTGAATGGGAGCGATAGTAAGAATTACATAAATTAAAGTACCATCGCTTCGGATCATTCTTGATTCGACCGATGAAATACCTTTTCCCTTAAGATCTGTGTATAATACCTCACCTATCCGGTTCCACTCATTATCGTTTTCATATAACATGCGGGTTGATTTACCAAGCAGGTTTTCCTCAGTATAACCCAATATTTTGCACCAATAACTATTAATACTTGTTTGTTTACGGTCTTTCAATATGCCAATACCTACAGGGGCAGCAGCGAATAAACTTCGAATAGTGCCTTCGCTCTGTTTTAGTTCTTCTTCCCTTTGTTTGCGCTCAGTTAGTTCGATATGCAACTGTTCGTTAGTCGTATTAAGTTTTGCTTCAGCAATATCCCGTTCAATCTGTCGTTGAGAAATTTGAAACATTAAATTATCGAATTGTTGGTATAGAATTCCAATTTCATCATTCCCGGAATAATATAGCCTGTTTGAAAAGTCCTGACTAATAGAAAGATTTTCACTCACCTCAGCTAATTTCAGAATAGGAACAGAAATTAATTTCTGTAATCGTGATGAAATGAAATATACGATCAGGAAGAGCAGAAAAATGATAATTCCGGAAACCAGTAAATTCTTTTGAAATCTATCTTTTAATGCAATGGCAGAGATTTTTAAATAAATGGCGCCACAGTACTTTTCTTTAAAGGTTATTACGTGATAGATATGTAAATATCCTTTTGAAAATATAATACTTTCATTCTGCAGGCTTGGAAACACAAATGATTTATCAGGTGTTTTCTGGTATGATGCAATTATTTCACTGGATAATGCACTATATAAGCAGGCATCCTGAATATCAGGGATTGAATAAAGTTTAGAAAGAATGTCTCTGGCTTCATCAGAATAACCAAAGAGCAAAGGAGCAACAGAATATTGTCCGACAAGCTCAGCATTAAGTAAGGCATTTTTTTTTAAATCATTTTTAATCCCAGCCATATCGAATGATATATAAGTGATTAAAGCAGCAATAACAGCAATAAAGCTGGTTGACATGATAATTAATACCAGCTTTGTTTTAATCGCCTGGTTTTTGAATACAAATCGCTTCATTCAATTGTAGTATTTACAATTTTGGAAACTCGCAATAATTTATAATCAATGGTGAATCCAGCAGATTCCATTGCTTTTTGATTTATTTCGAAATGCAATTTATCTTCGTAATTATAAAAACTGATAAAACAACCGGCTTCGGCAAATCCTTGCTTATCGGCTATAATAAGTATGGGTTTGTTATTAATAAAATCCAGGATATCTTTTAGCTCATTTTTTTTTATTTCAGGAATAAACAGGATTTGACATTCCGGTAAGTCACGAATGTCTTTTATATAAACAATTTTAACGGTTTTATCCTTTATCTTATGACCATTATATACTCTTTCCAGGATATTTCCAAATGGGCTCTGGCCAAATACAGTAATAACAAATTGATCGTTTGTTTCATTAAAAGTATTTGGCGGCCAATCGATAAATAGCGACAGTTTCTCAAACGCCACAGCTTTTACTTCATATTCAGGGGTTTGAGAGTACAAATCGAACTCAAAAAAGAAAGCTATAAGAATAATCAAGACTAAATTGAAATGTTCCGATAGAAAATGAATAGTATGTGCAGGCTTTTTTCTCATTTTTATTTGAATGTAATTTTCAATCCAAACATGCATGAAAATCCTGTATTTTTAAACTGCCATGGCATTTCATAATTGTTGTTGGTTATATTATAAAGTTGTGCAGTACATTCAACCCTAAATGAATTGCTTTTGGCAATGCATTGAGCAATATAGATATTTACTAAAACACCCGGAGTAAACCGTGTTCTTTCCGTTTTTGACATACTATCGAAATAACCCCCGTTATAATTCAGCGTGGGTGCAAGAGTAAGGCCAAAAGGTGCGCTATAGTTTATACCGAAATTTAATATTCTATTCGGCGAAAAAGGTATTGCTACGTTATTCATAATTAGATTGGAATCATTTTTTATATTTGAAGCTATAAGAGTGACATTAGCAAACCATGATAACTCATTGTTTATTCGTTGCGATACTTCTATTTCTCCGCCTTTTGAGTCTGATGTGGCATTAATTGATTGTGTTTGCGAAGGATTCTGGCTTACAATATTGTCTATTATCGCTTTATTTAAAATAGTATAGAATAACCGGGCATCTACTTTGAGATGCATTGCTAGCTTGCATTCTGTTCCGAAATCAACACCGGTTCCCATTTCAGGTTTTAAACCAGGATTTGGCAGTTGTCCGTTATGACCAGGAACTTTGAAATCACCAATAGGAATCGTTCCGATGGCAGATTTAATTCCAGGTGGAGCAAAACTGCTTCCACCATTAGCAAAAACAGCAATCATCTCGTTCAGTGAAAATTTACCTCCTGCACTCCATATAAGTTTTTCCCATGAAGTTGTATTATTATCAGGCGAGATACTGTTTACAAGAGAAACCAGATTTTTGGTATACGTGTATCGGATTCCACCCCGTATCATAAGTTTGTTAACAGGATGCCATTCTTCCTGGAAGTAAATGCCACTTTGAATACTCCCCGATTTATTGCCTAAAATTTGATATCCAATCAGTGGATCAGACCATGTTGTATATGTTGCCCGCTGATAATCGATTCCTATACTGGTTAAACTCTTTTTTTCATATTGCCATGCAATTGATATATCAGCCGGTATGATAACCTGATTGACCCCATTATTCGATTTAAGGGTATCAATTATTCCGTAGATACTTTCCTGCCAGTCGCGGTCGTATGAACGTATTCCAAGATGAGATTGCAGGTGGAGATTATCCTTCAGAGAAATATCATATCCGAAATTAAATGTTCTGTATTGGTTGTCATATCCACGATATACCCGTCCGGCATCACCCTTATGAATAGTTTCATGGTAGAAAAAAGATATTTTTTGTTTTTCATTTTTATCAAGGGGCAATGTCAACCCACCATATATCTTAATTTTATCATATTCTGGGTTCTTTTTCATATTTAACCAAGAATTATCGGTTCCATAATTTTATAATCCGATATTTCGTATGTTACACCGCAGAAATAGTTAAGCTGATTATGCCTATTTGCATGAAAAATCTGGCCGTTCAAGGTATTATATGAACCATATGAAGTTTGAAATGTATTGGAAAGCTGTTGTATTTTTTCTTTTAAAACCAAGTTCACTGTTCCGGCTAAGGGACTTTGATTTCCAGCAAAATCCTGTGATAAATAATTCGGATAAATGACAGATGCTGGTCCTCTTTGTACTTCAATACGATCAATTGCTTGTATGTCAAGTGACATAGGATCAATAAAAGCATCTATAGGAATTCCCTGTAACATATAGGTACTATATTTTGGTCCAATACCACCATAGGTACCCCAATTTGCATCATTTCTTGAGAGAACGCTTATCGAAACTCCAGGCAATTTAGCAATAGCTTCGCATATATTTCGGTTGCCAAATACAGTATTTTCGAGTTCATTAGAACTAATTAAATCTACTTTTTGAGTGACTTCATTTTCAGATTGTGGAAACTTGCAGGGAGTAATGACAACATTAAGGAAGTCATCAAGGCTCAATTGAAATAATTGATCAACCGTAACTTTATTTATAGTATCCTGTGCTATTATTGCCGGATAATGGGCAATTACTAATAAACTTATTGCAATATTTATCCTTTTAAACATTGATTCGCTTTTTAAACAAGTTATTCTTAAAAAACTGGTATTTTCTCTACTTAAGTTTTGAAGGCTCTTAACAAAAATCTGTCTGAAATGTGAGTCTGCATAGTTTTGTATTGTTTCTGTTTTGAAAATTTATCTAAACCACCGTTAAAAACATAATATAAGGTAATTAAATCCAGACAATAATTTACTATTTGATGATATCTATCATCAACTTCCTGCAATAACTTGATTTTGTTTAATTTTTAAAAAAAGCTATGTACTGGATTTTCTATTGGCCAATTTGCTAATTATCTGTTTTTTTAGTAATTTATAGATAGTTATGGACACAGATAATATTAAAAGTGGAAAACCGAAAATCCTGATAGTTGACGATCAACCAGCAAATAGGATTTTGTTGGAGGAACAATTAGGCTGTCTGGAGGTTAATTTTGAACATGCTGAATCCGGTGAGCAATGTTTAGCTATGTTAAACGATAAATCTTACGCCTTAATCTGTCTTGATGTAATGATGCCTGATATGAATGGATACCAGGTACTGGAAAAGATCCGTGCAAATCCGTTAACTGATACAATTCCGGTAATTATGATATCGGCTGTCTTTCAAGGTGACGAACATATAATAAAGGGTATTTCAAAAGGAGCTTTCGATTTCCTTCCAAAGCCAATAAATGTTGAAATACTTATCAGCAAAGTAAACAATTTTATTCAGCTCTATGAAAAACAAAAGAGATTAGACGATTTGGTTAAAAAGTTAGAAATCACCAACAAAAGACTGCTTGAAAATGAACAAAAATTTAAACGAATTACTCAATCTGCAAATGATGCCATCGTAGTACTAAGTCCATCCTACGAAATTAAATTTTACAATAAAGCTTGTCTTGAAATTTTTGGTTATAACCGTTACGAAATTCTTCTGGAAAATATCTTTGAATGTCTCATTGTTAAGAATTCGGAAAAAATACTTGTGGAGAATATTGAAAAATTAAGACAGTCCAAGGGATTGTCTAGTAAATCTTTTCGATTAACCGGAAAAAACAAAGTGGGACTTGAATTTCCGGTTGAATTGTCCCTTGCTTTATATGAAACTGCTGAGGAAGAGTTTAATTATACATTAATTATAAGGGATATTAGCCATCAGGTAAAAACTGAAAAAGAAGCATTGGCCGCGAAAGAGCTAAGAGAAGCTAATAAAATAATGAAAGAATTTGTTGACAAGGTTACCCATGAGCTAAGAAGTCCGATGACTGCTATAATAGGAATTTCTGATTTGCTAATCAAATATAATTCTCAAAACTTACAAAATAAACAAATAGAAGGGTTAAAATTAATCAATCAAAGTGGCAACCGGTTACTTGATCTTATTAATGATATACTCGATGTTTCCAAGCTGGAAGCAAAAAAACGTGAAGTACGTGTTGAGCGGTTTAATTTGAATGAATTTCTTGCAGAAATACGATCAATAGGTATGACCCTTATCGGTGATAAGCCTATCAAATTCATTGTTCGAAAGAGTCCTGCCGTTTCTGAGTTTATTTCTACCGATCCAAATATTCTCTCACAAATACTTAACAATCTGCTTAGTAATGCGGTAAAATTTACCAATGAAGGCACAATAAGACTGCTAATACATCCTAAAGATAACTTCCTGTATTTCGAAATTAGTGATACCGGGATAGGCATCAGTCAAGAAAATCTGAAAATTATTTTCCGCAAATTTGAACAGATTGATAATTCTGCCAGCAAACAATATAAAGGTACCGGATTAGGATTGTATATTATAAAAAAGCTTATTGAACTCATGAAAGGTGAAATTCATGTAGAAAGTCAGATTGATGTTGGCACTAACATGATGTTCCATATTCCTGTTGTTCTGGAAGAAGTGATTTTGCATGATGATATGCATGAAAAAGAAAACCCCCTTTTATATTTTAATAGAATAGACAAAACTACATCAAAGATTGCTGTGATTATTGATTTCAGAACAGAATCTCATTATTTGTTAATACCTGTACTAGAAGAAGAAAATTATTTAGTATGTTCCTGCTATAGCTCGAATGCGGGATTATATGCAATAAAATCATACTTGCCAGATATTATAATTCTTAAAATGGAAATGCCTAAAATACATGGCCATATGATTTTAAGAGAGATTGAAAATAACCTTTATCTTTCATCCATACCGGTCTTAATAATAAGTTCTATTGATGATTTTTCTCAAAAACCTATAATTAATCCATACAAGATCATTGATGAACCTCTTATTGCAAAAGATTTTATAAGGAATGTCCGCAAACTCAATCTAAAACAATTTAACAAACTGAAAGTGGAGAACGTAATTATTACAGAAAAGCATAATAGGACTATTTCAAGCAAAGCGAAAAACACAGAATTATTTGAAAATACGGATTTTGAATGCACTCAGCTTATAATCTTTAGAAGAATAATTATGCGATTGATACTTGATGGTATGGAACCAAACTCAAATAATTATAAAATTCTCGAATGGATTTTATCCAATAAAAGCAAATGTATTGAGGAATTTTATGTGATTGCTGAAGATCTTCCAACTAAAATATACAATTTGGTAAATACAACTCCAAACATCAAGATTATAAAAGAACAGGAGGTAAATTTATTCACAGCTCAGTAAATTATAATAATAAGATGGAACTGCCAAAAATTTTAATTGTTGATGATGAACCGGCCAATTTATTTTTAATATCTGGTCTTTTAAATTCGAATGGATATGAAACTTATACCGTAGATAGTGGAATAAAGTGTTTCGAATTTTTGGAGAAAAATATGCCGGATTTGATTTTACTTGATATTATGATGCCAAAAATGACTGGCAACGATGTTCTCGTTAAACTTATAGAATCAGAGGTTTACAGGAATATACCTGTGATAATGGTAACGGCAAAAGTAGCTGCCGAAGATGTAAGTGAATCATTAAATAGAGGTGCCATTGATTATATTCGAAAACCATTTAATGAAATAGAATTATTAGCACGGGTGAAAGTAGGTATCCGATTAAAGCTAAACGAAGACAATTTGCGCAATATGGTTCAGCAACGAGATAACTTCGTAAGAATAATATCCCATGATTTACGATCGCCATTTACGGCAATTCATGGTTTTGCCCAGTTGCTAATGAATGAAGAAAATCTGACTTCCGAACAAAAGGAGTTTGTAAATTATATTATCGATTCTGTTCAATATAGCAATGACTATTTTAATAAACTTCTTAGTTGGACAATGCTAGAATCATCGGATTTAAAGTTGAATTTATCGGAAGTGAATTTGTATAAACTTTTTGAAGGAGTGATTAGAATATTTCATAATAACTCGAATGAAAAATCGATACTTATCCTATCCAATGGTGATGAGAACCTTACGATTCGAGCTGATGAGACTTTTTTCAGGCAAGTTATTGCAAACCTAATTAATAATGCTATAAAATTTACCCCTGAAAATGGCATCATTGAAGTTAAAGCAGTAAAATCATCCGATAAAATTTATATATCGGTAAGTGATACGGGGGTTGGTGTACCTGCGGAAACCACTAATGATGAATTATTTTCGGGTAAAATTTTAAAATCGGAACGTGGAACAAAAGGCGAGAAGGGAACAGGTATTGGTTTGTCCATATGTAAAAAAATAGTTGACGCTCATTCCTTT
>JAHEEB010000436.1 GCA_024640925.1 Bacteroidota bacterium
AAAGTACAAAACTACAATTACCGATCTCTGCTCACTTTTATTTTTTTCTATTATAATTACTGACTATCAAAAAAAACAATAACATTGTAGCTAAATTTTTTAATATTTTGTTGAATGATAATTTTTTTTCAGATAAACAGGTTGTAGCAAAAGCAAAGGAAAAATATGATTTTTGATAATAACCTGTTTGAATTAGTAAAAAATGGAGATAAAAAAGCTTTTGAAACTCTGTTTAGGAGTTTTTACAGCCATTTATGTGCTTATGCAAATACCTTTGTTCACGATATTGATGAGGCAGAAGATTTGGTACAGGAATTCTTGTTTCATATCTGGCAAAAAAGAGAGGAATTACCTGTTGATGTGTCAATCCGCCCATATCTTTTCAAAGCAATGCACAATACATGTTTGAATTTTTTGAAGCATCAAAAAGTTGAAGAAAAGCGCAAGGAAATTTCTTATAAGGACTATGGGGAAAACTTAAATAACGATAACTCAGAAACGAATGCCTTGCACGATAAGATTAGACAATCAATTGACAAGTTGCCACCTGAACGCAGGAAAATCTTTATTATGCACCGGTATGAAAACTTAAAATATAAAGAAATTGCCGAAAAGTTGAATATTTCAATTAAAACAGTTGAAAATCAAATTGGAAAAGCATTAGCTTTTCTACGAGAGGATTTAAAAAATTATTTGCCTTTGTTATTTATACTTTATTTAAAATTTCTAAAAATATTTTAAATAAGAATAGGGGGAAATAAAAAATATGTTGTTATATAACATGAAATGAATAAACTACCTGGAAATATTGGTCCTGAATTAATTGCCGCCTTCCTGAACCAGCAGATAAGCAGCGAAGAAGCTATACTAGTGCAAAATTGGATTAATAGTTCACCTGAAAACCAAAAGTATTTCGAACAATTCAAGACTGTTTGGGAAGAAACCGGGAAATTAATTCCTGCACCTGTTGATGTAGATGTAGATCTTGGGTGGAATAAAATGTCATTCAAAATAGATTCATTTGAACAAAAAGCCCAAAAGAAAACACACACTTTTACTCCGAGATTTTTTCTTCGTATAGCAGCTGTAATTGTTCCACTAATCGCCATTGCTTCAATTTATTTTTATATTTCACAGAGACCTAAAGAAATAGTAAAATTTACGGCAATGTATACACTGCAAGATACATTATCAGATGGTTCCATAGTAAGATTGAACAAAAATTCCAAACTTACATACCCTGAAAGATTTCGCGGGAATACGCGAGAAGTATCAATGAACGGAGAAATGTTTTTTAAAATAAAACCCAATAAAGAAAAACCATTTATTATACATACAGAAAACACACTCATCCAGGTTTTAGGCACTTCATTTAATGTGAAGGCAATAAGTGACAGCTCCCTGATAGAAGTGTATGTTGAGTCAGGACATGTTAAGTTTTCGAGAATTGGAAAAGAAGAAACCGATACAGTTTCAATTATTTTATATGCAGGCGAGAAAGGAATATACAACAAAGCAACCAAAAAATTATGGAAAGCCGATTTAGCCGATGCAAATGATTTATTCTGGGAAAATAGAACGTTAGTTTTTAACAGAACAGAGCTTTCTCAAGTTATAAATACAATCCAAAAATGGTATAACATTACCATTGTTCTCAAAAATGAAAATCTGAAAAGTCTTCATTTTTCTGCAACTTTTAAAGATCAACCCGTCGATTCGGTAATTAATGTTATATCAAATACATTTGATATAACAACATCGAGAGTTGGCGCAAAATATATTTTTGATAAAAATGAACAATAAATGTTTTATAGTTTTCTTGTTCGTTTTACTTGCCATTTATCAGATTGGTTGGTCACAAAATAATCCTCTTAGTAAAAAAATTTCGATAACGATAACGAATCAACCGGTTGAGAAAGCTCTTCAGATAATAAGTAAAGCTGGGAATATTAATTTTTCATACAATTCCGACATTATTCCTCTCGATTCAATCGTTTCGTTTAGCTTTAATCAGAAAGAAACCTTAGAGATTTTAAATTATATGTTTCATAATAAATATTTCTATGAAACCACAGGGCAACATATTATTATTCAGAAAAAAAAGAATATAAACAATAAAGCAGGGACAGAAAAAACTAAAATTATAATTATAGGTAAAGTTGTTGAATTTGATTCAGGGAAAAAAATATACAATGCCTCGGTTTATAATATAAATGGCAACGAAAGCGTATTGTCTGATACGAATGGCAATTTTTCAATAACTATATTGCAAAAAGAGGAATATGTTAGTTTAGCCATCAACAAGCAATTCTATGAGGATACAATTATTATTAAACCAGTTAAAACAGAATTAACTACAATTGCTTTACGACCGAAATTTATTCTTGAACCTATTGCTCCAAAAGAGTCAACAGTATCTTTCGGTTATGTAGTTGACCAAAGTGATTTGGTTCAGATGCTTGTTAAAAGTAATATGATGATTCATGCCAATAATATTAGTTATAACAAGCAACGCCCAGCTCAAATTTCTTTGTTCCCTTTTATAGGTTCAAATTATAAATTGAGTGGCACTATTGTAAATAAGGTCTCATTAAATGTTGTGTCGGGCTATTCCTATGGAGTTGCAGGTGTTGAAATTGGCGGAGTATTAAATATAAATCGAAAAAATATAACCGGAGTGCAGGTAGGCGGATTTGGAAATATTACCGGCAATGCTACAAAGGGGCTTCAGGTAGCTGGTTTTTTTAATCACAACTTCGGTAAGGTTGCAGGCGTTCAAATTGCTGGTTTTTATAATAATGTGTGCGATACGGTTGAAGGTGCTCAAATGGCTGGTTTTGCAAATATAACTACCAAATCTGTTCATGGTATACAGGTAGCTGGTTTTTTTAATTATGCAAAAAAAGTGAATGGGGTACAGATTGGTGTAGTTAATATTGCTGATACTATTTCCGGTATATCTATCGGGGTATTTAACATCATTAAAAAAGGGTTTCATCAATTAACTTTGTATACTGATGAAATGGGGAGCATAAATTATAATATTAGTCTTGGTACAAATAAATTATATACTACAATTGGGTTAACCTCACAACCCTTTTCCGATTTAAAATCATGGGGTATTCTTTATGGTTTTGGTTCGCAGTTATTAACATTGAAAACCTTTAATATTAATATTAACTTAACCGAAAACTATTTGAATATCGGGAAAATATGGGATAAGGATCAGTCTCAGTTATATAAACTATCAGCCGATTTCAACTTTAAAATATCGAAACACTTTTTACTTTTTACGGGTCCTTCATTTAATATTTTCCGTTATAGTAAAGAAAGAACGGATTTAACCGATTATCCAGAGAATTATCTTTTCGCTCAACTGAATTCCACAATCGAAAAAAAGTCAATTTATAAAGAATGGTTTGGAGTTTCCTTGGGTTCGAAATATAGATTTTAAGCCCTGTCTGCCATCAATTTTCATAAATTTTTAAAAAATAATTAAACACAATAGGTGTTTTCTGAATTTTTGTTGTTGTTAAGTTGAAATGTAAAGTGAATAAGATTAAAATTCATTCTTTAAAATAAACAACTATGAAAGCAACATTCAGAATTTCAATTTGTATTTGTGCAATCAGAACAACAATTAGAATTTCAATTTGTATTTGTACAATGCTTTTGTTTTTTCCGCTTGCCATTTATTCTCAGCAAGTAACTCAAACTGTTAAAGGAACAATTGTCGATAATGAGACGAGTATCCCATTGATTGGAGCAACAGTATTTATAATGGAATCAAATCCATTACTAGGAACGGCAACAGATGAAAACGGGAATTTTAAAATAGAAAAAGTTCCAATAGGTCGCTATAACTTACAAGTAAGTTATTTGGGTTATGAGCCTTCAGTAGTTCCGGAAATATTGGTAACATCCGGAAAAGAAGTAGTTATCAATATTGGTCTGAAACAATCAATTCAGCAAATGGATGAAGTTGTGGTGAATGGAAATTCCGAAAAAGAAAAATCTTTAAATACTATGGCTACAATTAGTGCACGGTCTTTCACTGTTGAAGAGACAAGGCGATATGCTGGGGGCTTAGACGATCCTGCACGCATGGCATCAGCTTTTGCAGGTGTTTCCGTTGGTAATGTTCAGGACAATGCTATTATCATCAGGGGTAACTCCCCGAAAGGAGTATCGTGGATGTTAGAGGGAGTTGAAATACCAAATCCAAATCATTTTGCAGGTGGAAATGTTGCTGGTGGAGGCGCTGTTACCATATTCAGCAGCCAACTACTGGCAAATTCTGATTTTTTTACAGGAGCATTTCCTGCAGAATATGGAAATGCACTTGCAGGTGTTTTTGACATGAAACTCCGTAATGGAAATAGTGAAAAAAGAGAAACTACTGTTCAGGTTGGAATGCTTGGGATTGATGTGTCATCCGAAGGACCATTTAAAAAAGGAAATAGCGCAACTTATCTGTTTAATTATCGGTATTCTACTATGGGTTTGCTTTCAAACATAGGCGTAATACCTTCGGAGCAAATACCAAAATATCAGGATTTATCATTCAAGTTATTCTTTCCGACTAAAAAAATTGGCAATTTCTCTTTGTGGGGTATAGGAGCAATGGATAAGAACAATGAACCGGATGAAAAGGATTCTACAAAATGGGAAACCAGCTGGGATCGGGTAAAATATGATTGGGACCTAAACACAGGAGCTTTAGGCTTAACCCATAAATTAATGGTTGGAAAACAAACAAACATAAATTCGTCACTTGCCATATCAGGAGTTCAAAATATGATGATCGCAACTCGTCTTGATAATGAATTGATCAGACGACCTAATTGGGATTTAACCGATAA
>JAHEEB010000437.1 GCA_024640925.1 Bacteroidota bacterium
AAACCAAAACACAAAAAAAGTGTCAGAAGAGATAATAAATATTCTTACAACAAAGGAAAAATGAATTATAAATCCTTCATTTTAGTTATACTTTTAAGTATTATTTGTCAATATATATATTCACAAAAAACAGAAAAAGTACTTGTTGTTAATTTCCAAAATGATGAAGTTTTAGCACCTATTATAATAAATTATTTAAATGAACTTAATGTATATAAGGGAGATACGATTGAGAAAGCCTTTGATAAAATTTTAGTATTAAATTACCTTAAAAACCATATATCAGAACAAAATGATATAAAAAAAATGATAGATTATTTTCAGAAAAGGGGAATTTATATTGATCTAAGTATAGAAGGAGAAAATATACATGATAAAATATATGAGAGTTTATCAAGTTACACAACATTATTAAATATAAATACCTATAACCTAAACGGAATATTAGAATTTCAATTTGCTTTATATACTAATATTATTGGATCAGGAAAAGATATTATTCCGACTAAAGATGCTAGAATCCCAAATAAAACTTTATCTACTATTATTAATCTTCAAAAAGATGATTATATTGAATTACTTAAGGAAAGTTTGTTAAAGATATTTCAAAACTCTAATCATTCCCCTATATCTGTTATTTCAGTCAATGAGCAGATTAATAATTACCCAAACGTTTTTACTGTTTGTGTTGGCGATACAATAGTACTATCTGGAATACACTCATATGATATTGATTCTAAAAAAGAAAGATTATCTTATAATTGGTATCAATTTAATAGTGATTTATCAAAATTCAACAGTATAAATTCTCTTGATTATAAGAGTGTTACTAATATTTTAATTCCTAACACATTAGGCAATTTTTCCTTTGGGCTAATTGTTAATGATGGTATTACATCTTCGATTTTAGACACAATAAAAATATCTGTTATAAAGAAACCATGTATATATACCAAAGTTCCTAAAATCACCAATTTTTATCATCGAAATTTATATGACCTTATTATTGGCAAAAAAGCTTTGGAGTATAAATTGAATATATCATCAAATATACCATTTAATGATACTTCTTGTTTAATTATAAAGGATCTGGATCAAGACAAATATTTAAATCAAAATGACTCTTTAAAGATTTTAGAATGGATACTTTCGGAAAATACTGACACATCTAAATATGATTCTGTTTTTGGAAAATTTAAAAACATAAAACAAGTTAATATTGAAGTAAATAAATTAAAAGGTGGCTATAAATTATCTTTTAGTGGAAATCCAAGAAATGGAATTTATAAGTATCAAATTTATGAGCATTACAAAGGCGTTCCTAGTAATATAATTGAATTTGAAATTAACCACCATATATACCCATTAATTAGATTTAAATATGAATACGGTTTTACAACTTTAAGTTCACCTATTTTTGATTCTTCAGTAAGTTACACAAATAATTTTTTTAAGAATTTGATATCAGATAGTAGTGAAAATATTTCAGTTTATCAAAGTGATGTCTTTTTTTCTTTATGTATGATAAGCGATATAGAACTAGATATAAATTTAAAAACTTTATCTTTTATATTTAGTCGTAAAGGGGGAATTTTTGAATACCAAACTATTCCAATATTTAGAACAAATATTCCTTTTGTTAATAAAAAATTCATATTTACTCCACAACTATCACTTAATTCACTAGTTACACCATCAAAAGATTATTATTTATTGGGGTATGGTATTGCTGTGGAATATAAATTAATTAGTCCATTGTCTATAAATTTTGGATTTACAAAGCTTACAGGCGATGATTTTAATGGAACCTCTTTTGTTATAGGATTATTTTATAATATTTTTAATTATTAAAAGGTAAATGTTTATTTATCTATTTTGTTGTTATTAATTTAAAGGTACAAATAACTTTCGTAAAAGAAATTCCTCCTTTGGTCATTTTCGATTAAAGGAGTATTCCTTTCTATGATTTTCCCCTTAAATATTTCTTATCTTTGCGCCTCAAAAAAAATGGAATGATTGGAGTTGATGCGTTAACCGTGGAGTTTGGTGGTACCACGCTTTTTAAGGATATATCGTTTGCGATAAATGAAAAGGATAGAATAGCCCTTATGGGGAACAATGGAGCTGGAAAGTCTACTTTACTTAAAATAATAGCAGGTATACAAATACCTTCAGCTGGTAAAATTTCGACACCAAAGGATGCAGTTATTGCCTATCTGCCGCAGCACCTGATGACGAATGATAACCGTACAGTTTTCGACGAAGCTGCTCAGGCTTTTGCCAACATTTTTACAATGAAACGTGAAATTGACGAGTTGAATGCCCAGTTATCCGAACGTACCGATTATGAGTCCGATAGTTACTATGCACTTATTGAAAAAGTATCGGCCTTAAGCGAAAAATTCTATGCTGTGGAAGAAATCAATTTCGATGCCGAAGTAGAAAAAATTCTGATTGGACTAGGCTTTGTTCGAAATGATTTTTCACGTCCCACAAGTGAGTTTAGCGGTGGATGGCGGATGCGCATTGAATTGGCAAAGATATTACTTCAGAAACCGGACCTGATTCTTCTCGATGAACCAACAAACCACCTTGACATCGAATCGGTAATGTGGCTTGAAGAGTTTTTGGTGAATGGTGCAAAAGCTGTTATTGTTATTTCTCACGACCGTGCATTTATTGATAAAATTACCAATCGTACCATTGAAGTTACGATGGGTCGCATTTACGATTATAAGGTGAACTATTCCACCTATCTTCAATTAAGGCAGGAAAGGCGTATGCAGCAGCAAAGAGCTGTTGATGAGCAGAAAAAGATGATTGCCGATAACCAGGACTTTATCGAACGTTTTAAAGGTACTTATTCAAAAACGAACCAGGTACAATCGCGTGTTCGTATGCTCGAAAAACTGGAAATCCTGGAGGTAGATGAAGAAGATAATTCTGCACTCCGGCTCAAATTTCCACCTTCGCCACGTTCTGGAAATTTTCCTGTTATTGCAGAACAGCTATCGAAAAAATATGGGAATAATACTGTTTACTCCAACGTATCTTTTACAATTGAAAGGGGCGAACGGGTAGCTTTTGTGGGCAAAAACGGAGAGGGAAAATCTACGCTGGTAAAAAGCATCATGCAGGAGATAGACTTTGATGGTTCTCTTAAACTTGGCCATAATGTAATGGTTGGCTACTTTGCCCAGAATCAGGCTTCTTTACTTGACGAGGAATTAACAGTATTCCAGACTATCGACAATGTTGCGAAAGGAGATATCCGTAGTAAGATTCGCGATATTCTGGGAGCCTTTATGTTTGGGGGTGATAACTCTTCCAAAAAGGTTAAAGTTCTTTCGGGAGGCGAACGCACCCGTTTGTCCATGATAAAGCTCCTGCTAGAGCCTGTAAACCTTCTCATTCTCGACGAACCCACAAACCACCTCGATATAAAAACCAAGGATATCCTGAAGAGTGCCCTCAGTGACTATGACGGTACCCTTATTCTCGTTTCGCATGACCGCGACTTTCTTGATGGTCTCGTGTCAAAAGTTTATGAATTTGGCAACAAACGCATAAAAGTGCATTTAGGAGACGTTCATAGTTTCCTGGAAAAGAAAAAGATGGAGAATTTGAGGGAGCTGGAGAGGAAGAATTGAGAGGGAATAGTGATTTGTGATCAGTAATCTGTGATCAGTGATCAGTGATTGGTTAATTGGTTGTGAGGTTAGTATAAATCCCACAATTCCTGTATTGGAGTGACTTTTCGGCTTACCATGTTTATGTCTGCTCCTTCTTTTGTCCATAAAAAAGGAAAACAACCAATTCCTTCATTTCCATCTAGTGTGTGAATATCTTTCTCCCAATTATCCCATCTGTATCCTTTGTAAAATGCGTTTAAATCGCCTTGAAAACAAAAGATCAGGAAATTGGAATATCCGAAATTTGTACATTCCCAGGTTAAGCTATATGGCGCAAAATAAAATACTTTACCAATATTTTCTTTATCAATTCCGCCAGAATTGATGGCAAAAAATCCACCAATTATATCATCGGCAACCAGTAAAAAGGATGGTTGTTCCCCAAAATTTAAAAAGGATTTTCCTTTATTCCATTCTATGAGGTTTCTTTCCAGCCTGAATGAGCCGGATCCAAGTATGCGAATCCATCCGTTGTCGATTAAAATGCCACCTGTCTCATAAATAACAGCTCCTA
Organism: Bacteroidota bacterium; assembly: GCA_024640925.1. GTDB lineage: Bacteria > Bacteroidota > Bacteroidia > Bacteroidales > UBA10428 > UBA10428. The sequence continues at coordinate 4,207 of JAHEEB010000437.1, forward strand.
TGGTTGAGCGGGTTGTAACCTGAGCCCGGAATAACGTTTTTTCAGCATTTTTTTTGTCTTTTGGTAAAACTTCAACTTTATTAGTAGCTTCCTCAATCCATTTTTTTACCAAAATCCAACCTGGGTCAATGGTATTTATAAGCTCTTCCAGAGGTTTCATTTGCAATTACAGTTTATTCTATTATTATGACAATTTAATATCCCATAACCCTTACATTTCCAAAGAAAAATATTTTGATTGGTGATCAGTGATTGGTGATTAGTGATTAGTGACTAGTTGTGGGTAATTTTAGTCCGTTTTTTTTCTTTGTGAATCTTCGTGCTTTGGTGCTTTAGTGGCTTTTTGTGATCAGTGATCGGTGATTGGTGAATAATTATCACAAAAACATCAATAATGGCCTAAGCAATATGGGCTTAGCTTATTTTTAGTATGTTTTAGAATCTGTTTCTTTTGAAAATTATTTTGGTAGTAATAATTTTTTATCGGTTAGAAGTAGTTTTTTTAAAATTCATGTTAATTTTAAAATGGAAGAAGAAGCTATGTGAAAATTTGATAAAATAGCCATTATGACACAATGGTATCACCAAGTTTAAATAAAAGCTTTGTGAATTTTTGAGGTTTTTGCTTTTGTGGTCAATTTGTTTAGATATCTCTT
>JAHEEB010000438.1:0-2031 GCA_024640925.1 Bacteroidota bacterium
TTTTTCTCCAAGTTTCCTTAAAAACTTCATCGCCACCCTGAGCATTTTTGTTTGTATTTACCTTTTCCTGTTTATTTTTGGTTGAAAAGTTAATGCTTGTTTCGCTATCAATTACAACACCTCCATTGATTTTATCGTAACCTATTAATTCAAAATCTGAATTTTGGAATCTAAAAGTATATTTCCAATAGCCATATCTACCGTGTCCATAGTGAGCATATAAATTTCCTTTTTTAATTTCAATAGATAGTTCTGGTGCAAAATACACCCCTCCATCTTCATTTTCCGAGGAGAAGCAATCATAGTTTTTTACAGCCAATTCATAATGGTCCATTTTGTTGAACAAAACGATAATACCTCTTCGGTTACGGTCTAATTTTCCAAGATAATCATCAGTAACGATATTGCTTGCGACTGTTCCTTTGATGATAAGAACACAATCTTCAATGCCATCTTTATTCAAGTCACCTTTAATCTGTTTAATTACCATATATCCTTTTGGCAAAAAGTCAGATAGATTTTGTATTTGTTCTACTTGTCCAAAAACCGTATTTGTTAAAGTCGTAATTAGAATAATCAATAGTTTTTTCATTGCGTGTCTTTTCTTATAATAACCTATAATCGCAGGGAAAGATACGAAATATTTCGCACCTCCTCGCTCTCACATGCCAGAAGGCACGGTTTCGTACCTGGCTCAACTGTGCCTTAAATCCTATATTGTTATGCGCAGGCATTTTTCATTTTTCTTTTATACATCCAATAATTTTTGAGTCTCTATTGCAAATTTCCTCATTTCATCTAAATCATTCTAGTTTGGATGTCCAATGGTCTGCTTTCTCATTTTACCGAAAAACTGCATTTGCGGATTATCTGATTTAATCATTTTTCCTGCAGCAGATTCCGATAATTCTCCTCTGCATGTGTAAATGCCCAAAAAATTTAAATGTCCGGCAATTTTTTTACAATTCTCTATTTGTTTATTATTCATTGGCGAATCGGTTTGCATTGCGTGTGTTGCAAAAAGTACTACTTTTTGATTCTCTTCAAGTTTTCCAATGAAATCTTTCGCATCTTTTGATGGTTCGAAATTGTGAATCGGAAATCCGATATAAATCAAATCGAAGCCATTAAATTCTTGGATGTCTTCAATCTCATTTAGAACTTTTTCTCCTCTTATTGAGTTAAAAATCTCCTGAGCCAATCTTCTAGTGTTACCAGTCTTTGTACTGAAAGAAATTAATGTTTTCATTTTTACTTTTTTAGTTAAACTTTTTTTTGTAAAAATGAAACATTGCCAAATCTCTTGCATTAACATTTGTTAATATCTGTTTTTGGTTGAGCTATCTTTTGTCTAATCCTGCTCAATTGAATTGGTGTTATTCCCAGAAAATTAGCTACGTGGTAATGTGGAATTTGATTTATCAGGTTAGGATATTCATGCAAAAACAATTCGTATCTCTCTTTGGCATCATTTCTCAAATAAACCGATAATCGTTGAATGATATTTTGGTGACCCGATGCCAATAAATCATTGAAAAATATTCTCAGTGTTTTGTGAGACTTTAAAAAATCAGAAACCGAATTCCAGTTTGCAATAAAAACTTCACTATCTATAAGGCTCTGAATATTCATTGAACTCGAAGCTCCTTTTGCAAAACTGCCGCTTATAAATCCGTATTTTTGAATGAAACGTAAATTGGCTTCTTTTCCTTCATTGTCAGAAATATATGACCGCATAATTCCATTATAAACGAATCCGCATGAGTTAGTCAAACTGTTTACCCTGATAAAATAATTCTTTTCGCAATACTGTTTTGCTGAAAACAAATCCGAGAAGTAATTTAAATCCTGGACAGATAATGAAATTCCATTTGTCAATTCTTTAAAAAATTGTTCTTTAGTATCCATTTGTTTCATTAATCAGAGTTATACATTATTGCTGTGGCTTGTCTGGCTTGCGCATAACGTTGTGCGTCGTAAGCTCTATAAAAAGTTTAAAAATACAAATAAACATAACAAAAGAGAAAACAA
>JAHEEB010000438.1:2041-4845 GCA_024640925.1 Bacteroidota bacterium
TGTTGTCTATAATGGAATAGTGTAGGAACGAATTTATTAGAAGCGACTTTTTGATACCATGCAATCAGAAAAGATTATACGTATTGAAAAACGCAACGAATCAGATACCCAAAAAAGATGGAACAGAAAATTATTGAGGAATTAAAGAATGCTATCATCCTGTCTGTTTAATCCTGGCCATAAAATATGTCGTAGCCATATTTGAGAATCATTACCGTTACTATAATTAAAAATATTATTCTGATAAAACTATTCCCTCTTTTCAGAGCTAATCTGCTTCCAATGATGCTTCCGGCAACATTACAAACAGCCATTAAAATGGCTAATTCTAAAAGATAATTACCATTGCGAATGAAGACAATTAAAGCAGAAACATTTGTAACACAGTTAATAATTTTTGAATATGCTGATGCTGCAATAAACTCAAAACCTAATATCACAACAAATCCAAGCACAAAAAAGCTTCCGGTACCAGGTCCAAAAAAGCCATCATAAAATCCAACAACTGCACCCAAAATGGAACCATAAATAATTTGTTTTTTGAAACTTAATGTTTTTGTCTGAATTGTTCCCAGATCTTTCCTAATAAATGTATAAAATGCTATGAGTATAAGAATAACCAGTATTACTGGTTTTAATGTATTTGCATTGATAAGGTTTAATGCTTTTGCTCCCAGATTGGAAGCAATAAATGAGAAGAATGAAATTATGAAAAGAAGTTTGAAATTATATTTTATTCTTTTGGAATATTGATATGCTGCAACCGAGGTCCCTGATAAGGCTGCTATTTTATTCGTTCCGAATAGTGCAGGTAAAGGGTTGTTTGGTAAATTAACAAGTAAGGCAGGAAGTTGAATTAGTCCGCCACCGCCCACAACAGAATCGATAAACCCGGCAATAAAAGCCAGAATTGCTAATAGTGTGATAGTAAAAAAAGAATAATCAGTAAATAGTTGAAAAGAAATCATAATCCTCAAAAGTACTAACTATATAACAAAAGAGCACAAATATATTATTTGAGCCTCAGATTCAAATAATAAAAAGGCTATCCAAAAATTACGAATAAAAATTTTGGATAGCCTCTAAAACGCTTATAAGAATATCATTAGAGAGTATTAATCTTTTAAAATTTTATATGTTTTCTCTTTGCTTTTACTTTTAACTGATAAAAAATACAAGCCACTATTATATTCGGATAAATCAATCTTAATTTGAGTCTCTTCGCTTTTCATGGATTTTAATAATTTACCTTCAATGGAAAATAAATTAACATCTATAATATCAGAATTATAATTATTTAGAACAGTATAATTTTCTGTTGGATTTGGATATACTGAGAAATCTGAAAATGGGGGTTCAATTACCTCATCTTCAATATCACTTTCTGCCGATTTAAAACTATCGTCAAAAATAACATCATCAATATAATATTGATCGCCAATTCCAGCAGTAGAACCACTCATAAAGCGAATTCTATCCATTGTTGTAAAACCAGTTCCCCAGTTTTCAGCATAACCAGCATATATTCCATTAATGTAAACTAGTGCAGTATCAACAGATAGAGCTTTAATGTGAATTACATTCCACTGGTTGAATGTAATATTTCCAGCTGATGTTAAATTATCATTCCATGCACCATTATACCATAACAGATGTCCCTGAGAATTAATTATAAAATGAAAAACAGCATATGCATTTGTATTTCCACCACTTGACAACCCAAAACAAATTCCAAATGCTGAAGAAACCGGATATATTTTAAATTCCAGTTCTTTTGTTGATGAAGCAGCTCCAACCTTAACAGTATTGGTTAATATCGAAGAAGACTCATCAATAAGTTTTATAGATTTAGAACCACTTGTCGACTGTTCATTGGATATAAGAGCTGAAGCTCCAATAATAGTATATCCTAATGGAACTGCACCTACTGTTTCACTTTCAAATGTTGAAATAGTCTCATCAATCTCATTAATATTTACATCATCAATATAATAAAGATCGCCTGTTCCAGCAGTTGAACCACTCATAAAACGGACTCTGTCCATACTAGTATAACCTGAATTCCAGTTATGAATAGTTCCTGAATACACTCCATTAACATAGATATCGGCAGAACTAACTGAAATGGCATAAATGCGAATTGTATTCCAAGTGTTAAAGGTTACATTCCCGGCAGAATTTAAATCATCCTGCCATGAAGAACCATTATACCATTTAAGGCGGCCGTTACTATTTATGCCCATATGAAATATTGCATAATTATTGGTATTTCCAGCACAAGAGAGACCAAAACAGATCCCATTGGGAGCTGCTACAGGAAAAATTTTAAACTCAACCTCTTTTGTCGTTGTTGCAGACGTAACTCTAACTGCATTTGTGAGAACAGATGCCGATTGATCGTAAAGCCTTAAAGAATGATCTCCGCTTGAATGTTGAGAAGATGAGATTGTAGCACCCTCTCCCGTTACATTAAAATCAATTGGGGATGATTCATTATCAAAGGTTAAAGTAGAACTAATTTTTGGAGAAATATCATAATAAGTGCCCATTATAGCCCCAACACTATTGCTATAATAGACTGTTAAAAGCCTGGCATCGTTTAGTAAAACACTTGATGGGTATCCCATATCATGTGATGCTGAGCTTGGATTGTAAAGTAAATTTTCTGTTGAATAACTCCACCCCAGAAAAGGATAAAATATTTTTCCATATACAGGTCTAGGCGAACTAGTAGAAGTATTATTACACCATGTAAGAAAAACCCGCTGCTCATCTAGCCTTAAAATATCAGGAGCATGCATTGT
>JAHEEB010000439.1 GCA_024640925.1 Bacteroidota bacterium
ATTTAATACTCAGGAAATTGCTGCAATCGAAGCCAATCAGTGGGTAGACTGGCAGGATTTATTAATTCAGAATGGTTCCCAAAACAGCCACCAGATTTCAGTTAATGGAGGCAATGAAAAAACTCGTTCGTATTTATCGGCTGGATATTTTAATGAAAAAGGCATCTTTAAACTTGATGAATATAAGAGGTATAACACAAGGGTAAACATTGATCACAACCTGAATGACTGGTTTTTAGTGGGAATACAAACTCAATTGACATATATTGACCAGGATCGCAGAAAAGATCCTTTATCCATGGCTAATTCCATATCACCACTTGGTAATGCTTACAATGAAGATGGGAGCATTAATCTTTATCCGGTGGCTGGAAACAGCAGTCAAATTAGCCCTCTTGCTGATGAAAGAAAAAACATCGCTATTGATAATACTCTTCAAACAAAAGTATTGTCATTGGGATATATTGAATTAAGACCAATTAAAGGATTGTCTATTCGTTCAAATTTGGGAATAAATATCAGTTTTAGCCGCAGAGGCATCTTTAACGATGCTACATCACTGACTCAAAGAAGTTTATTAATTAACACAGCATCTGTCCGTTCGAATAATACAAGGTTTATTAACTGGGATAACATAATTACCTATTCAAAACAATTAGGTAAACACAACATAACAGCAACTGTTTTAACAAGTTACACCGACAAGAAGTTTGATGAGGTATATGCAGCCGGTGATAACCAGGCATACGAAGGAGCCTTATTTTATAACCTGGGATCAACCGATGCTGAAGGGCGGACAATAACTTCGGAGTATACCGGTTCAAACTCTCTTTCTTTTGCAGCCAGATTGAACTATGGTTTTGCTGATAAATATCTTATTACAATTACTGAACGATTCGATGGTGCCTCCAGGCTTGCAGAAGGAAACAAATGGGATCATTTTCCTTCATTTGCCGTTGCCTGGAATATGAAGGATGAGTATTTTATGCAAAATATTAATCAACTAAATAATTTAAAGATAAGATATAGTTATGGAGTTTCTGGCAATTCCAGTATTCCGGAATATGGTACTCAAAGTGGTATATGGTCTTTCCCTATGGGGTTTGGAGAAGAGGCAGAAACGGGATATAAATTTAATGAACTCATTGGTACAAAAACCCTGGGATGGGAAAAATCAGCAACCAATAATTTTGGAGTTGATATTTCTCTTTTCAATAGCAGGATAAATACAACTGTTGATATTTACAATACAAACACTTCCGATATATTACTCAGGAGACAGCTACCAGCTATGACGGGAATTAAATATGTATATCAAAACATAGGAAGTACTCAAAACAAAGGAGTTGAACTTAACATTCAAACCGTAAATATTCAACGTTCTGATTTTAAATGGTCTTCAACCATTACTTACTCAAAAAACAAAGAAAAAATTACTGACCTGATTAACAACTCCGATATAATTGATGATGAGGAAAATTCTCTGGTAATTGGTAGTCCGATTAAGACTTTCTATACGTTTAAGAAATTAGGTATCTGGCAAAAAGGTGAAGAAAACGAAATGGCTATTTTCAATTTAAACTATAAACCTGGAGACATAAAAGTTGCCGATCTTAATTCCGATTCGGTTATCAATGCAAGTGATCGAACTGTTATTGGTTCAGCTGTTCCAAAATGGATGGGTGGTATAGAAAACACATTCAGCTATAAATCTTTTGCATTGAGTGTTTATGTATTTGCACGGTGGGGACAAATGATTGATGCAGAATTCCTGGGAAGATACAATCCTTCTGGTTCTGGTAATGGTCCGGCTGATTTTGATTACTGGATGCCAGACAACCCCACAAATGATTTTCCAAGACCTTTCAGAGGACAGGATTTGAATACCTATTTCGGATATCAAACCCTGACTTATGTTGATGGCTCATACATTAAGCTAAAAAACATAAAACTCAGCTATACATTACCAAAGAAAATCTCAACAAAAATTTATGCCCAAAAGCTACAGGTTTATGCTACTGCATCAAACTTATATACGTTTACAAAAAGTAAACTAATTAAATATTATGATCCTGAACGTGGGGGTTCCGAATCGGCTCCTCTGAGCAAACAATTAGTTTTTGGAGTAAATGTGGACTTTTAATGATTTGAATCTATGAAAAAAAATACATACATATACAAAATTATCTTTGGAATAGCGTTGGTTTCTACCATTAATTCCTGTGATCTTGATGAATACAATCCCTCCGGAACTACAGCAGAAGTTATATGGTCGACGCCCGAAGGCATCCAAACACTAATCAACGCCTGCTACCAAAACCAACGAGCCTGGTATGGTAAAATGGATGGTATATTGATGTCGGAAGTCGGATGCGATCTCTGGTTTAACCAGGAAAAAGACGGGTATGCCAAGGAGCTCACCAAATATGAAAACTTTCTTCCCACAACAGGGAACCCAAACAAACAAGTTTGGCCAGTTTTATATGAAGGTCTTAATCTTTGCAATGCCGGAATTGAAAGAATAAAAGATATAACTTATTCATCGGAAGAAACTAAAAATGCAAAGGCAGCTGAGATCCACTTTATGAGGGCCTTTTATCTGTGGCATATTGTAGAAACGTGGGGTGGTGTCTATTTACCTCTATCAGAAACCAAAGAACCTATACTGACTGCCCAACGTAGTTCTGTTGAAGATTTTTATAAGGTTATTATTGAAGATTTGAAATTTGCTTTTGAATATCTCCCCCTGGAACAGGACCAATACACCAGAGCTTCAAAAAAATCGGCAATGGGAATGCTTGCCAGGGTTTATTTGTCGCAAGCATATTATTTTACCGGAAGTGAAGCTCAGCAATATTTCACTCTGGCCAGGGACATTGCAAAAGAAATTATTGATACCAAAGATGAACTGGGAATTGAGCTATGGGATAATTGTTCGGATCTTTGGGACCCCAACAATAACAAAAATAACAAGGAAGTTCTTTATGTTGTAGGAAATTCTACCAGTAATCCTCTGTATAATTATGATTTAAATGCAAACAGAGACCATATGTTTTTCTTAACAACATACAACTCTAAACCTGGTTTGAAGATAAGCCTGGAATATGGTAACGAGAAAGAACGCAGATTGATGCCAACTCTTTTTCTTCTCGATCTGTTTGATGAAACAAAAGATTCACGGTATGAGGCCTGTTTCCAGGAGGTTTGGTATGCTAATGACAGTACCACACTCCCCCGTTGGACATCTGCCGAAATAACCGCTTTGGGATTGGACCCCAGCCTAAAAAACAAACCTAAATTCAAGGTTGGTGATACGGCTCTATATGTCACCAAGAAAAGTATTGAAAACGAATCGGGTAAACCTTATATTATCGTTGACCGCGATAGCGTATACAATACTTCCGGCAATGGAGAAATTAAATTGGGAAGAGATTATGTCCCATTAACAAAATTCATTGATCCGATAACCCGTTTGGAGCCTAGTGCAATTCCAGGATATCTCGATATATTTATTATCAGGTTTCCTGAAATCTACTTCATTGCTGCCGAAGCAGAACTACAGCTTGGAAATACAGAAGCTGCAGCCGGTTATCTTAACGTAATTCGCACCCGCGCTGCCAGGAAAACCCCTGTTGATTATACAACTGCTATGCAAATAACCAGTTCTGATGTAACGCTTGATTTCATTCTCGATGAACGTGCAAGGGAACTCTGTGGGGAACACATACGCTGGTTCGATTTAAAACGTACTCACAAACTTCTTGAACGTGTCCATAATTATAACCCGGATATTACTAACCTTACAGATGAACATTTCTATCTGCGTCCTGTTCCTCAAACCGAAATTGACGCTCTGCTCAATGGTGAAGAATTCGGACAAAATGAAGGGTATTAACAGCCTTTTTATTTAAAAATAGTAACGCGTTCTATCATACCTGTCAGATTTAAAAAACTGACAGGTTAATTTTCATTGAAATTATCAGATTTTATCATGAATTATGACGGATGAAAAATTTAAAAGTATTGTCTTATATTATATTAAGAGGGTTAACTCTTTTTTTCTTTTTGGCAATCATTTCACCTCTTTACGCCCAAAATCCTGTTGCGAAAGTTGATTTGAATATGTCGGGGAGACCAGAATCTGAAGTAAACGAGCCGGGTTATACCCCCTGGGAACCCACATCGGAAGATAGCTTAACTGTAAATGGGGTAACTTTTACAATTTCCGGTTCATACGCACTCACATGGTACAAAGCAGGAATTCAGAATCCTTACTATGTAAGGCTCGCAAATGATGGATTAAAAACCGGAACAGGAATCCAACTCATAATTAGCGGATTACCTGCCGGACACCATACTCTGTTAACCTTTCACAACACATATGACAACCTTTCCGGATATACACTAAGTCCAATTGACATTTATTTGAACGGAGATCTGGTATATGACAACCTGGATCAATCGAACAGGGTTCTTTCTAACATCTATGCTGCCAGTGCCTATCTTGAATTTGACGTTACAGAAGGCGAAAATGTTACTGTTTACATCTGTCCCGAAACAAATACCACAGCCACATCGGTTATTGCAACCCTAAACGGATTTGAACTCAACACCCCGAATGCAAAATACCAGGCAATAAGTCCTATACCCAAAGATGGCGATGAGCATGTGAATGCTGATAATTTGACTTGTGTTTTGCAATGGTCGAAAGCCATCACAAGCGCTTCTCACGATGTTTATTTTGGAACCGATAAAGATATTGTGTCGGCAGCAACTGTGTCTTCAGCTGAATATAAAGGTAACCAAACCGATACAAGCTTTGGTGTGAATGACTTGTATAGTAT
>JAHEEB010000440.1:0-1368 GCA_024640925.1 Bacteroidota bacterium
TCTTGATTTATTTACCATGTTCCTGTTCTATGAATTAGCTGTGATACCCATGTACCTGCTGATTGGAATATGGGGTACCGGACCAAAAGAGTATTCAGCTATGAAGCTTACTTTGATGCTCATGGGAGGATCCGCTTTAATCATGGTCGGATTATTTGGACTGTACTTTAATTCTGCTCCGGCTGGAGGCCAGTTAACTTTTCACATTCAGGAAATAGCTAAAGCGAATATACCACTCAACACACAAATGTTCTTTTTTCCATTCCTCTTTGTTGGTTTTGGAATATTGGGAGCCCTTTTCCCTTTCCACACATGGTCACCCGATGGACATGCTTCAGCGCCCACAGCTGTATCAATGCTTCATGCTGGTGTGCTGATGAAACTTGGTGGCTATGGTTGTTTCCGTGTTGCAATGTATCTTCTACCTCAAGCTGCCCAGGAAATGGACTGGATATTCATCATACTTACCACAATATCCGTGGTTTATGGAGCCTTTGGCGCTATCTGGCAGAAAGACTTAAAATACATCAATGCCTATTCATCAGTGAGTCATTGCGGACTTGTTTTGTTTGCCCTTTTGATGATGAATAAGACTGCTATGGATGGAGCTATTATCCAGATGATTTCTCACGGACTAATGACAGCTCTCTTCTTTGCCTTAATTGGTATGATTTATGGGCGCACTCATACACGTATTATCACCGAAATGGGTGGATTGATGAAGATCATTCCTTTTCTTTCGGTATGCTATGTTATCGCTGGGTTAGCTTCGCTTGGATTACCCGGATTAAGCGGTTTTGTTGCTGAAATGACAGTTTTTGTCGGTGCATTTCAGCATTCTGATACTTTCCACAGGGTAGTAACCATTGTTGCTTGTTCATCTATTGTAATAACCGCTGTTTATATCCTGCGTGTTGTAGGCATATTACTGTTTGGGCCTGTTGATGAACATAAATACCATGAAAAATTTGATGATGCGAAATGGTATGAAAAAATCAGTGTTGTTACCCTTATACTTGCAGTAGCAGGAATCGGTTTGGCACCACTATGGTTGTCGAATACTATTCTATATAGCCTGGAACCAATTGTAACCAAATTATTGTCAAGTTTATAATATCATTAAATAGTAAGGCATCATAGCCTTCATATTTTAAAAGAACAACTATGAATCTCGAGAATGTTTTAATCCTGCGCCACGAGCTCTTGCTCATACTAGTCGCTGTAATTGTATTAATTGCTGAGATATTCGTTTCCGAAAGTAAAAAGAATACCATTATAAATTTTAGCATCATCGCATTTGGAATCGTAACCCTTTTGGGATTTTTACCTGTCCGGCAGGGTGAATTGTTCGGAGGGATGTATCAGAAT
>JAHEEB010000440.1:1378-4844 GCA_024640925.1 Bacteroidota bacterium
CCTTCTTACTGCAACCATGAAAAATATTTTGAACATTGCCATGTTTATTGTTTTATTACAATCATCGGAGTGGCTGAAAGGGAAAGTCTTCGAAGGCAAAGTTGGAGAATATGTTATAATTCTGATATCTACCCTTATAGGTATGAATTTTATGATTTCTTCAGGCGATTTTCTGATGTTATACCTGGGGCTAGAGCTGGCAACAATTCCTTTGGCTGCATTAGCTGCATTCGATAAATATAAAAACCATTCGGCCGAAGCTGGTATAAAGCTGATTCTTTCATCTGCCTTATCTTCCGGGATTTTACTTTATGGTATTTCCATGATTTACGGAACTACAGGTTCGATTTATTTCTCAGATGTGGCAGCAGTGTTTGGAAGAACTCCACTCCAGATTTTTGGATTCATTTTCTTTGTTAGTGGTATGGGTTTCAAAATATCACTGGTACCTTTCCATTTATGGACTGCTGACGTATACGAAGGAGCTCCTGTGACTATTACTTCATACCTTTCGGTTATATCGAAAGGAGCAACTGTGTTTATTTTTACTATCGTTCTTTATAAAGTCTTTTTCTCTATATCCGATATAATGCAAGAGATACTATATGTACTTGCTGTTGCTACCATGACCATTGGTAACTTATTTGCCATGCGCCAGAATAACATGAAACGTTTTTTAGCCTTTTCATCGATTTCACAGGCAGGTTTTATTCTTTTAGGTATTATGGGAAGCAGTGCGCTTGGTATGGCAACGGTTGTTTATTATATATTGGTTTATGTATTCACAAATCTTGCAGCATTTGGTGTGGTTTCGGCCATTTCATTGAAAAGCGGGAAAGAAGAAATTACCGATTATAACGGACTTTATCGTACGAATCCGAAATTATGCCTCACCATGATGCTGGCTTTATTTTCACTGGCAGGGATACCTCCTGTCGCCGGTTTTTTTGGTAAATTCTTTTTGTTCACTTCGGCAGCCAGTAAAGGATATTATATTCTTGTTTTAATTGCTGTTTTGAATGCCACCTTATCTTTATACTACTATTTACGTGTGGTAAAAGCCATGTTCATCGATAAAAACGAACAGCCTATAGCTTATTTTAAAAGCGATGCCATGACTCGAGTAAGCCTTCTGATATGTATTGCTGGTATTTTTGCCGTTGGATTTGCAAGTCCTGTTTGGGAATTTATTAAATCGATAAGTTTCGGGATATAGAAAGATGAAACAACCAGAATAAGCTATGCTGGGATAGCTCTCAACTTTTTGTACTACATTAGTACAATGATTAAAAACAGCAAAATAAAGAAGAGAGTTAGGTTTATTCTTTTATTAACAGGAATTCTTATTGTTATCATCTTTTTATTATGCAGTCCTTTCATTCGTAATCTCTCAACAAAGATTTTCCATTTTCAAAAATTGGCTACCTATGAATCCATTATGGATAATACTGTCCAATCGGAAGATTACGAGCTCTACCATCTGATAAAAGAAAATATCGATTGTTTTGACAGGAACATTCTTTTTGATACACTGAATAAAAACTTTCTTGCCGGGACAAATTCCGATAATATTAACAATAATGAAATTTCAGTTATCTGGAAAATAAACAGTAAAGGTGAAATTATAGATTCGATAGCCCTCCGCGACGGATATTATCTGGATGAAGAGTGTGGAATAATCAGGAATAATATCAAGGATGATCATTTTCTGGATTGGATAAATACGGGTGATAAAAACAAGAAAAGCTACTCCGAAATCATTAACGAAGATTCTTCTTTAACCAGGGAAAATTGGGATAATCAATTTAAGGAATTATATAACAAAGCCCAGACAGCGATTAACGGTTACGAACATAAATGGATTTTCAATATCGATAATTCATGGATTTTATTCTATGGTTTAAAGAATGATGATCGTTTTAATAACTATAACAGCGAAGAATATAAAAAATACCCTTCAAAAAGTATATACTGGAGACTTCGTGATGATGTGCCAATGTATGTAAACCAGTTTCTGAGATTAAACAGTGAAGTTGAAGCAAGTATATGCACCAGGGATGAGCCAAATCCCTATAAGAATTATCGGAGCAAACTTTTGTCAGAAGCCTTCTTTCTTTATGGGAAGAGAGTATACCCCTCATTATTTAGTTTAGGCATTAATGGTACGGATCACCTGCCTGGATATCATGGCATTGGCTTTATAAATCTTGCATATAACAATGAAATCCTTAAATTTAAAACATATGCTTATAAAGACAATTCTTTCCCTGGTTTTAATGCACAGATAACCGTTTACAATCTGCCAGAGAAATATAATAAGGATGCCGATATTTTATTCTTATATCTGGAAAGACATCAACCTTTATCCTATTTTTATAATGAACTGGAACAATACCAGGAAAAAAGAGGATTCTACCGTTCGCAAAATATATCTTACAAAAATGAAGGCGGATTATATGTAGTAAGAAAAAAACTAGCTGCTTCAAAAAAATGAATTACAATAATTTTAGCCTATTCCTCAGTATGAGCGGCATTCTTTCTTGTTTTAGGCTTTATTGTATAATTCCATTCGCTAAATAAACATTTGTTACCAAACAGCAGAATCAGAAATCTCCAAAGGGATAAATGAATATCTCTTTTGTTCCATGAGCTCATATCTTTTTTTAAACAAGGTACCTCTGGGCTGGTATTTATCAATTAACAAAGAGTCCTGACCTGCCACACCACACTCATACATATAGCCAAGGTTGTTATTGGCCCACACCTCAATCTTAAAATTGTTTTCTTTAATTTTGAAGAAAGTCTGCTCTCCAAAATCTAAATGAGACAATATTAATGTATCCTTTCCAGGCATTTTATCAACATATACTTTGCTGTAAAAACACCTTCCATTATTGTAAAATCGTATATACTGGTACAAAACATGGTTAAAATTCGGAAGAACCATTCTGGAAACATAAACCCCGTCTGTCCTTATTAAGGTTGGATGACTCAAATCATGAACATTTTTCCTTAAACGGTAATTATTATGTACTTTGGTTGAAGAACATGCAAAACAAAGGAATAAAGATATCAGAACAGTATTAAAACAGAATCGCATTTTGAATGCAGTTATTTCTTTTTACTCTAAAAAAGGGAGTTATTTCACACGGAAATATTTCCATCCCAAATATTCACAAGAAAACTCAAGTTGATTTTTTACGAGAGATAAAAAACGGTGAAAATCTTGTGCATCGTGAATAGTATTTTGTGACCACATATCCCATTCACCGGAATGCCCAATCTGAAACATACCCATCGATGTGTTAACCCTGATAAAGGTTTGCCCCATATTAAACGATTGGTTATAGCCTGGCCACCATGGGCCATCGAACTGAGATTGATTTGCATATCGCAAGAACTTCGGATCTTTCTCACTCCCATATTGATATTCCGGCTCATCTACATCCTGTTCTTTCCAACCTGT
>JAHEEB010000034.1 GCA_024640925.1 Bacteroidota bacterium
GTGGCTTAAAATTGCCGATAATACTGATCTTGTGCCTGAAGCCGCAGAAAAACTATGGGGTGGTGCCGGATCAACTCCTGCCGTTACACTTGGAGGAATAGACAAAGAAGGGAATGATGCGGTAAATGACCTAACGTACATATTTTTGAAGGTTACAGAACTTATGTGCTTGCGCGATCCAAGCGTAAATGCCCGGTACAATTATGAAGTAAACGATAAAGCATACCGTCAGAGGGTTGCCGAAGTAATTATCAATACCAAAGCAATACCTGCATTTCATAACGATGTTACCGATATTCATACACTCGTAAACCAGGGAATTACGCTGGAACATGCCAGAGATTTTGCTATTGTTGGGTGTGTTGAGCTGGCAAGTACAGGCAGGGATTATGTTGCCTCATCATCCATAATGTTTAACCTATCGTCCGTGTTGGAACTTACCCTTTTTAATGGTAAAAAGTTCACTATGGGCGACGAACAGGTTGGTCCCTCTACCGGAGATCCACAGCAATTCACCACTTTCAGCCAATTCTACCAGGCCTTTGTAACCCAATTGACCTGGCTTTTAGAACAGGCAATTGACATCAATGAGAAAATGGGATCTGTTCACCAGGAAATAGCTCCTACTCCTCTCCTGTCGGCATTTTTTGAAGGTCCTTTGGAACAGGGAAAAGATTTGATTTTTGGTGGTGCACTTTATAATTCATCCGGAGCCAGCTTTCTTGCTTATCCCGATGTCTGTGATTCGCTTAATGCCATTGAACAGGTTGTTTATACTGAAAAAAAATGCAGTATGGCAGAACTGATACATGCAATTAAGCAAAACTTTAAAGAACCTGCACAAATTACTTTGCAGGTATATCTGAAAAATAAAACAGCAAAATTTGGCACTGAAAACCCCACAGCAATAAAGAATTCGAAACAACTGGTAACTGATATCTACAATATTCTTCAATCGCATAGAAACTATAGAGGAGGCACCTATCGCCCTGCATTCTGGACTATGACAACACATGCAGGCCAGGGAAAACTGGCAGGAGCTATGCCAAGCGGGCGAAAAGCAAAGGAGGTTTTTTCGAGCGGCATTACACCGGCATCACAGTCAGCTCAAAGCCTAACGGAAGCATTTAATGCAGTTGCTTCACTCGATCACAAATGCATTCCCGGAGGGTGGGCACTAAACATCAAATATTCTCCATTTACCTCTAATGATAATGTGGCTGAATATCTGCAAAAGTTTGGCGATCTGATAGAAGGGTTTTTCCGGAAAGGCGGCATGCAGGTACAGTTTAACATCCAGGATTATGAGACTCTGATAGATGCTAAAAAACATCCGGAAAAATATCCGGAAATGATTGTAAGGGTATCGGGCTATTCGGCTTATTTTAAAGATTTGAACGAAGCAATGAAAGATGAGCTGATTACAAGAACCCAGTATAACCTGTTTTCGGGGAAAGCAGTACCATTACCTGCTGATATTTAATTGTCTGATGATTGTTTACCACGATGAACACAGAGAAAGCCAAGAGCTCACAAAGTTCGATATATCAAAGAGACAATATCCCTTGTGCTCTTAAAATAAAACTTGATTAAAAACATTCTTATGAATTGGTTAATACATCCGGTAAAAAGCTTTTTGATGCGAATGGCTCAGAAGAAGTTTGTGAAGATTTTGCAGGAAGAAACCCTTGATGTCTTTCTTGTAACCCTGCTTAGATTAATGGATTTGTACTTTACCCTGAATAAAAAATACCGAAGAAATATTGAAAATTTTGAAGCACGCTATTCTTTTAAAAGCAAAGACAACAAAATAGATGCAGGGGTAATTTTTTCAGATTCGAAAATGAAAGCAGAAAACCACTCCATCGATAACACCAATGTTACTGTAGTATTCAAAGATGGGAAAGCATTAAAGAATTTTTTGTTTTCCGAATCGCCCGACATTATTGGGACAATACTCAATAGCGATGTACAATATACCGGAAACCTGAATTATCTTTCTAAATTTGCCTATATGGCTAAACATTTACAATTACAGTTTGCTCCTAAAAAATGAACAACACTCCATACATATTTGATATAGTGCGTGGCTCATTTGATGATGGGCCGGGGATTAGAACAACTGTTTTTTTTAAAGGTTGCCCGCTAAAATGCTCATGGTGCCATAATCCCGAATCGCAACTGTATCGTGCGGAAATAGCATGGAATGAAAACTCCTGCATCAAATGCAATGCCTGCAAAACAGTATGTCCGAATGGCGCCATCTCCGATAAAGACTCACATAGAATAAACAGAATTTTATGTATTGGATGTGGCAAGTGTGTTGATGTTTGTGTTCATGCGTTAAAACGAATTGGAACAATCTATTCTCCAGAAGGACTGGTAGAAATCCTCATGCGCGATAAAGTGTTTTATGATACCTCAGGTGGTGGCGTGACTTTTTCGGGAGGAGAACCCTTTTCACATTTGTCCTATCTTTTAGAGGTATGCAGGGAACTTAAAAAACAAGGTATCCATTTGGCAGCCCAGACAAGCGGATTTTTCAATTACGAGTTATTTGAACAAACCATTCAACCCTATATCAATATTATCTATTTCGATCTGAAAATAATTAACAGAAACCAGCATTTCTTCTATACAGGTCAATACAACGATCTTATATTAAAAAACCTGCGCAAACTTGCATCGTATAAACAACAGAAACTGATTGTCCGTACACCACTGATTCCAAAAATAACAGCAACCGACGAAAACATGGCAGCTATAAAAACACTGTTAGCTGACCTTAAAATTGATGAATACGAAACGCTTGAATATAACCCTATGGGACAGCATAAATATACTATTATTGGAAAAAAACAAACTCATGTGATTTAACCCAAATTCAAATACCCTATAAAAGTATAATATAATTAACCTGGAAATACAGCTGCAAAGCTTATAAACAAATTGATAGGCCTATCCAAAGATATCTTTTATAGTATGGAAGAATATGAAATTTGATTTTGCTTTGAAGATAAATTAGGCTTTTTTCACTAAGAGGTGTCCAAAAAGTTGATAAATAGCCACGAAGACTCTAAGACACAAAGGTATCACTAAGGTTAATGTCTTTTAAATAAGATCTTTGTGAATTCTTTGGGGCTTTGTGCCTTGGTGGCAAATTTACTTTTTGGTCTCAATGATCAACAATGGATTTGGCTTTAGCCATGCAATTCTTTATAATCTCTCAAAGAAATAACCGGAAATTCACGAATAACATCATGTTTTATTCGTGAATTCGTGGCTATAAAATAAAAACGAATATTACTAATGCTTGATTTGAGTTTAACCTACAAGTCAGAATATTATTTCAATCTACTGTTTTTCATTTGCCTTTTTCCTTCTTCTAATACCTGCCATTACGCTTGATATTACTCCGATTCCTATGAGGATAAACCATCCATAGCTTTGGATATAATAGCCTGCCATTGAGTAAACAATATATGGTTTCTCCGAATTATATTTCAACTTTATTTTATCGCCTTCGTTTCTGAAAAACCCTAAAAACAAGGTTGCCTGACTGGTTATTGTATCTTTCTGATTAACCACAAACTCCACTTCGGCAGTATAACTAAAGCTCCTGCCTCCATGGTGTAACTCCGTAGATTTTATTACACCTTCGGTTGTAATATATTTCCCCGGAATAGTCTGAGAAAAGGCTATTGCAGGAATGAAGAGAATCAATAAAAAGAATTTTTTCATGGTATTAAGATTTATTTGAATGTACCTAAAAACAAACCTATCTATTTTCAACTCATTTTCCAACTAGTTTTATCCTGAATTAAATTTACAATCAGGACTAAAGCCTGGCATTTTGAATATGTAAATTCTTATCTTTATATGAAATAAAACCCTGAATATGAAAGCCGGAACATACCCTAAAACAAATTGTTTCCTGATTTTAACTGTTGCCCTGTTGAACTTTTGTTCATGCGATTCATCAAATGATGACAAGAAAAAAACAACCGAAGAATACTCCACAGGAACATTTTTCGATGATTTTGAAGGTAGCTCCATCAACGATACAGTCTGGCAGGTAGCAGGCTGGTACGAACACGGGGGACAAACCAGTGCGGAACGCTGCTATGCCGAAAACGGATATCTTACCATGAAATTCATAAACGACAATGGTACTTACCTGAGCTCTGCCATTCAGACAAGAAAAGAATTTCTTTATGGCCGCTGGGAAGCCCGGCTGAAACCCTCTTCAGTGCCAGGCGTTCTTAACTCGTTTTACACCATTGACTGGAACGATACTTCTGACAACAGTGCCGACGACGATGGCACAAAGCAAGAGATAGATATCGAATTTCTTACGTATGTTTTCGGAAATAATACCGGCAAAGTTCATTATGCTGTTCATGCTTCGGGACTGGAAAGTTTTAATACTAACCCCGATATCGACCTGAATTTCGATCCTTCGGCCGATTTCCATGTATGGGGTTTCGAAATTACCCCCGACCATATCGAATGGTTTGTCGACGACACCACTCTCCTCACTTACAACTATAGCGAGCACGATGTAAAAATCGATTCGCCCTACCAGCTAAAACTTAATTTCTGGTCGAAAGAAGAATGGATAAACGGTCCGCCAACTTCGGGTGTTGAATGTGTGTATTTGATTGACTGGATAAAGTTTGTGCCGTATGATGAGTAGAACCGGAAAATAATTAGGGTCTGCTGATTAAGTTAAATCCAACCTTTAATGACCTTAGCGAAGTCATCTGTTTATAGAAAAAAATCATTGCCTGTATTCGACCCCAGCCGGGGTCGCACCTTTGATATCAAACATTTTCTATAAACATGTAAACCCTCCGGGTTATGGTTTATTCAAAAAAACAGGTGTTTTGGAAATTAAAATTTATAATGGTTGCTTGATCGTTGCGAGGTTATTAACCTTGACAGAAAAAGCTACAGGATGAAAAACCGAAAAACTATACAAGCTTCTTCACTACTACGACTTAGTCCGTAAATGCACTGCATCGCTGCATCGGTATTTTCAGCCTCTCCTCTCAACTTGCGCCTTTTCCCTTTATCTGTCGGCGAACCCTGCCGCGGTAGCTTTATTGAAAGACTAATGTTCAAGGTTTATATCTACTAATTAGTACATTCTGCGCTCGGTAGGGAGATTTATTAAATATTTTTCTTAATTTTGTCGTATAATAGAAAAATAAAGGACTTTTTAAGTGAAAAATCTCAGTTATGACTATTTCTGAACGCATAAGATTAGTAAGACAGCAAAAAAATATTTCGCAAAATGAACTTGCAAAGACTGCCGGAATAAATGTAAAGAGCCTTTCGAGGTACGAACTTGGCACAAGTATTCCTCCGGCTAATGCATTGAAGGCTATTGCTGATGCTTTGGGGGTTTCTTCTGATACTCTTTTGAGTGATGACGTTGCCCAAATAAATGACAAAGAATTGCTTAAAAAATTTGAAGCTATTCAAGACATGGGCGGGGACACTAAGAAAATGATTATTAGCTTTCTTGACCTTGCTATTCGTGATTATAAAGCAAAACAGGCTTACGCTGGATAATAACCCAAATATGAAGCAATTAACATTAAATATAAGCGACAGTAAATTCCGTACTTTTTTGGAATTTATTAAAACACTTGACTACGTGGAAATACCTGAAGCCGACAAAAAAACTTTGAACGAACTGCAAAACAGCCTGAACCAGGTTAAACTGATGCAAGAAGGTAAAATTGAAAAACAACCGGCCGAAGACTTCTTAAATGAGTTATAGCGTTTACCCTACACCAGACTTTAAAAAATACTTCAAGAAGCTAAACAAAAAGTACCCTTCTTTGAAATCCGATCTACAAGGGCTTATTAAAATCCTAAAAGAACAACCAGATTCAGGAATTCACTTGGGCCATAGTATTTATAAAATACGCATGGCCATAACCTCTAAGGGCAAAGGTAAATCCGGTGGCGCCAGGGTTATCACTTATATGGTTACCGAAGATAACGAGGTTTATCTGGTTTTTATTTACGACAAAAGCCAACTTGATAACATTACCAAAGAACAAATTTTAGAGCTGCTTAAAGAGGCAGGGTTATAATAAGTTGAAAAGCCCGGGGTCTTTCTGCCAGGCTCTCTTTTATCTTTATCCGTCTCTGTTTGTCTGCTGTTATCGTTGGCCACCAGTTGCAAACTGGCGGCAGTTGGGGGGGGATCATTTATCCTCTTGATATACTTCAAAATAAACCACATTCCCAGCAATGCATCCCCTTGAAGTCATAATACCATTATTAAATAACAAATGGGCTAACATAACTTGCTTTTTAAATGTTTGACCCTTCTCAGCTTTTTTATTTGGAAAGGTTTTCCCTGTACATTTACCACTCTGAATTTCTTTAATTATTTTCTTTAGATTAATTAGTCTTTCATAATTTTTTAAATCCTTTTGTGTATATAAGTCAAAATAAATATTCTCTAATGCGGTGTCATTCGAAAACTCAAAGTATCTATCAATATGAGATTTTGCAATGTTATCAACTTTAAATATATCGTACTTAAATTCAAAATATAATGCTCCTCCAAGACTGGGTGCTTCAGTACAAATCTCTTTGATCTCACCTGTGTTTTGATTTTTAACTTTAATTACTATATAATAGGGTGATGAACTATAGGTGTTTAATGCTTTCACAAACATGTTGTATTTCATATTATCGGACACATCACTTATGAATGTGAAAGAAAGTATAAAAGTAGCGATGATTAAAAGATAGATCTTTTTTAATGTCATGATGTTTTTATTTTCTTTCTATTTTTTTATTATTGACGTTGGACCAGTACTAATATATGGTCTTCCTCCATAATTATCTCGTGTTGCTTCAGGGTAATCATTTTTGCTCAATTTCACTGCAACAGGTGTTTCTACATTTTGTATAACTATTCTTTCTCCATTATATATATAACTTTCTGCACCAAATCTCAATTTTGCATTAAATGTATAAGAGGATGGACTATCTAAACATTCGGCTCCATGTCCAAACTCATGCAATAAACCCAATGCTGGTGATTGAAAACCTTCTGTCCCTTCAGAGTTATTATGAACCTTTAATGCTGCTCTTGGATTCCAAGAAATAGTTCCAATATTAATTGTATTATTTTCATCTAAGTAATCAAATGGTTGATATATACTTTGATCCCAAGCTTCTTTAGTGTTTTCGAACCCTTTTCCTCGTTTCTCTTGTGTTTCTTTAACACTAATAAATTTTGAGGTTTCAGCTAATTCATCAATTACCCCGGCAGCGCCATTTTCGCTTAAATAATTATAAGCGGCATAAAAGTCTTTAATAAATTGAGCATCTCCATCTTGTACTTTGTAATTTGAATTGAAGGTATGTGTTTGAGTATTTCCGTCAGCATCCTGATAGGATATAACAATAGTATCTCCAGCTGGATCAATAACTAATATCGGATTATTTGCAGCATAACTATATGGGTTAATACTATAAAAATCTTCTGATCTTGGGTCTTGTACTTGCCACCTCCCGAGCGCAGGATCATACATTCTGGCGCCGTAATCTAACCACTCAGTACCATTTTGCAATTCCTTTCCATTGTACAGGTATTTGTTCGTAGAACCCAGGTCTTGTATTGGTTCCTGGCGAAGCCCAAAGGGGTAATAATCGCTTACCTGATCGATTTCGCTTGTGGCTAGCACACCATTTTTGTCTGCATCGCGGAATACCAACCGGGTATTTCCCAGATGATCCTTTAGGAAGTACTCATAACTGTATGTCGAACCGTTGATAAGTACCCTGCCTTCGCTTGTAAGCATATAGGTAAGAACTCCATCCTCATAAACAAATGGCCCGATATAATCGATAATTTTACCTGTGGGGTCAATATTCTGTAATTTTTTACCTGCAGCATCGAAACGATACAATATGTTATTGCCATTGGAAAAAACAATGGTATCCGGTAGGTTCAGGTAATTATAATCGATTTCCGAAATACTCTTGTTGTAATCGAATGACAAATTACCATTGCCATCGTAAGAATATTCTGTTGTCGATTGAGTGGTCAGTTCTGTAAAGCCTGAGGTTTGAGAACCGGCATCAGAAACAGTTAATATCTGATTGCTGTTATTTGAATTCTCATACTTATAAGTCAAGTTATCCATAGATACACCACTGGCATTGTTACGTTGCAAGTTAGTAATATTTCCGTTCGGTCAGATTTTTACTTTGGTCAACGAGTTTCGTTTCATATAGGCTTTCAAAACCCGATTAAATTATGTTATCTGTAAAACCATAGAAAAGATTTGAATTCAACTTAGGTATTCCCATTCTAAATCGACTGTTTTTCGATAAGAATCCTTAAATTCGGGCTTCATATTCAAGATAATAAATCGGATGGAAGACTGGCAAAATTGGCTAAAAAATAAAAGGGTGGTGTTTTTTGTGGCAGAGACTGTGCCGTCGATTGCTGGTAGTGGTATTAATGCTTTCCGATTTGCCAAATATCTCTGCAGTTATACAAAACAAGTTAAAATTGTTTGTTTTAATTATAATAACAAATTACCTAAATATGAGCTTATTGAAGGTGTTGTTATAAAACGCATAAGGTATTACAACAAATCGCTTTCATCAAAACTTCTGTCACTTCCTTTCCTAATATACAATTATTGTAAAGAAACAATTTTATGTAATATTTCATTTGTTTATGGAGCATATATGCCTGGATATGAAACCATACTCTTTGTATCATGGCTATTTGGTAAGAAAACAATTTTTCAATCAACATTATTAGAAGATGATGATATTGAAAGTATTTTAAACAAAAAACCAAAATCTTTACGCATAATTAAAAAATCTTTATTTAAGAAAATATCCGTATATTATGCTATTAACAAGAGATTTGAAGAAAAATGCATAAATTCTTTAGGTAAAAAAGTCAACATTATTCTAAGGACTCAGGGTGTTAATGCAGAAGGATTCGCTCCTCAAGATTTAATAACTATTAAGAGCATTAAGAATTTATATAATATCAAGGATAATAAATTTGTAATATTATCTGTGGGGATTCTTATTAAGAGAAAAGGTTATCTTGATATCTTCCAATATTTAAAAGAATTACCCTTCCCTTTTATTTATATCGTTGCCGGATTAGACCATCAGGATATATATCATCGAAGTTCTGATCAAGAATTAAAGGAGATGGAATTAATAAAAACAACCGGTAAAACTATTTTAGGAGATAAAGTTCAATTTTTGGGACATATAAATGATTTGAAGAAAATTTATTCTATTGCCAATGTTTACTTACATTGTGCGACACAAGAAGGTACTCCTGGAGCAATTCTTGAAGCAATGAGTAGCCGTTTACCAGTTGTTATGAGAAAAATTGAAGGAACAGAATTTATATTCAAAAACGAAGAAAACTGCTTGATATTTAATCATCCTAACGAATCAATATCTTGTTTAACAAGGATACATAATGAATTCCCTTTTATAAAAAGATTAACAGAAAATGCGCATAATCGTATTCTAACGTTTGAGAGTTTTGAAATGATAAGTGCGCTGATCTTAAATGTTTTATATGGACCACCAAAAAAAAATATTTATTAATGCTTCGACTGTATTAATTTCGGGAGGATTAATATTAACGCAGAATATTCTAATTGAACTTCAAAAAGAAAGTACATTCGAACTTTATGTTATTTGCCCTAATAAGAAAAAATATAGCCCCTATATTAACTCAAAAACTACTATTAAGGTAGTACCAAAATTTCTTTTAAGAAGGATAAATCGTCTCCTTCTTGATTATATTTGGATACCAAAACTAATAAGAAGAATAAAACCTCATTTGGTTTTAAGTCTTGGAAATCTTCCCTCAATAACAAAATACAAACAATTATATCTTCACGATAATCCATACCTCACCGAACAATTTTATAAATTTTCAATGTCGTATTTCACTAGTATTGTTCATTATCTAAGAAACAAGGAAACTTTTTCAAGAATTAAGTATGTAAATCATATCATAGTTCAGACGGAATATCAGAAAAACAAACTTAATATTATTGATAAAAATATTCTTATAACTATTTTGTCACCTTCCATTCCTACGTTTCCGATTCTGTTAAAAGAAACACAGTATGGAAATCTCTCAAAAGGGAAAATTAATGTCTTATGTCTATCAAGGTATTATGAACATAAGAATCTTGAAAAATTAGTTGACGTTTCGAAACTGATTAAGAAGAAACAGTTGGGTTATACAATATACCTAACTATTGATTCGAAAAATCATAAAAAAGCAAAAAAGATATTAGAAACCATAAAGGAAAATTCTTTAGAAAACATATTAGTTAATCTTGGCAAAATCAATCATGATAATGTTCCTGAAATAATGAAACACATGGATGCTATAATTGTTCCTTCGTTTCTTGAATCATTCTCACTTGTATTTATAGAAGCCTGGTTACACAAAAAGCCATTATTTGTTTCAGATATCGAAAGTATAAGAAGTGCATGTAACAAGGCCGCTTTTTATTTCAATCCAAATTCAGAGGAAAGCATTCTAAATACATTAATCAATGCTTTTGAAAATTCTGAACAACTATCTGAGATTGTTAAACAAGGTGAAAAAAGGTTAGGTGAACTAAATGAATGGAATGATTATATAAAAATTGTAAAAAAAACCCTGGAATGAAAATAATCCTGCTCTCATATATTAATCGTTCGGGATCGACCTATTTAGTCAACCAGCTTAGTAAAATACCAACTATTTGTGTTTGTCCTGAAGCTGATATATTATATGAATTGCTACTATCATATTCGAACTTTAAAATAAAACAACATCATTTAAATAAATGGAAATCTTTATTTGAATCAGATCCAAAATTTAAATCCTGGAAACTTCCTGTCGAATCTATAATTAACGCAAATATTGTTGGTGAAAACTCCTATGTTTTGTTTATAAATATTCTAATCAAATTCCAAAAGAGATATTTCCCTAATTGTGATACCATTATTTATAAACAGAATTTTTTATATAAAATATTTAATGAAATAAAGTCCATTTCAGAAAACATATTTTTTGGTATATCATTAATTAGAAGTCCGCTTGGAATATATAATTCGCAAAAACATACAATTAATCCGCAACTTTGTAAAATAATGAGCAAAAATCCTCTCCAATTAATAAAAGAATGGAATAATTTTATTAAAACAGATTATAGTATGACTGATAATTATACGGTGGTAATATATGAAAAACTTATTACAGAATTTGAGGAATCTATGGATAATATTTTACAATTTTTAAAAATTAGTGGACCTTTTCAAAAATATACTTTCTCTGAAGCAACGCATATAAATTGGATCGATTTGAATCATATACCTATACACCAGAATATAAATAAAACACCTGTTATAGGTAATATCATTAAATGGAAAGAAGGATTAAATAATGCCGAATATTTAGTTATAAAATTAAACTATGTTAATAATAAATATTATAAAATAAATGAAGGTGCAAAACATTTAACATTAGGGATCATCTTTTATTATTTATATTGTTTATTCTTAAAAATTCAACACTCTACTATTAAAACTTTACATAAAATAGTTTTTTGGATAAAAAACTATTAAATTTTTAATAATGATACAAGAAAATTACTCAGTCTTACATATAGGTTACCCTAAAACTGCAACTACCTGGTTCCAGGAACAATTTTATCCAAAAATCAAGGATATTGAATTTTATGATCAGAAAAGGAGCATACAGTCTTTAGGTATTGAATGGCAAAACATTAAAAATACAAAAAACATATTGAAGTCTTTAAAATTAAGTAATAAACGATTGGTCATCTGCGATGAATCAATGGTTGGAAAAATAGAATGGATTGAAAAAAACGCTCGATCATTTAAAGAAATCTTTTATCCTGCACAAATAATAATTCTTATAAGAAACCAGATGGATAAATATATATCGAATTACAGTCAATATATAAAATCGGGAGGTACAGCTAAATTTATTGATTACCTATTTACCCCTTCATATCAAATTTTTAGAGGAGAACAACATAGATATGATATGATAATTAGTACCTATAAAGAATATTTTGGAAATTCCAATGTATATGTTTATTTGTATGAGGACTTATGTTTCGATTATGAAAATTTCATTAAAAAATTTTGCTCAAATCATAACTTTATATTGGAAAACGGTCAAATAAATATGGAGAAAGTAAATATAAGATTATCAAGAACATTATTAAACTTAAAAAGACTAAGTAACTTTTTTACAAGATATCAACCTATACAAACTGATTTTAATAATCCAAAACATACAAGATATTTTTTTCATATACCATATTGGTATCAAATAATGAATATTTTATTTGAAAA
>JAHEEB010000441.1:0-835 GCA_024640925.1 Bacteroidota bacterium
TTCCGGTAGCATAAGTAAGTTGACATTCGTTAAAGACATATCCATAATCCTGGTATTGGGGCGTTGCAGGAGCAGTAATCCATCCACCACCCCAGCTTCGGATTTCACATTCCTGAAAAAATGCTATACCGGCTCCATAAATATAATCTGTTCGGCCAACAACCAGGCAGTTTTCAAAATAGGTTCTTTTTCCTGATGCCCATAAGTAAATTGTATCCTGATATCCAAGTATATTGCAGTTGATAAAGATATTTTTATCCGATTGAACTGTAATGGCCAATGCCTGTCCGACAGGACCAGCTGTATTCTGAATAGTAAGATTTTCTGCCCGGAATCCATCGCCATAAATTGTTAAAGTGGCTGATGTTGAAATGTTTTCTCCAGTCCATTTAACAGCATCTTCAGCAGGGCATTTGTTACCTGATGAGGCTGATGAGCAATCGTAAATATGATAACTTATAATGGTTTCATCCCTGCTTTCGCCAATCAAGCTTACATTTTTTTTATCTGTTGAAACTAAAAGTTTCTCCTGGTTATATAATCCACGTTTAATATAAATGATTGTACGCCTGTCGCTGTTCGATTCTACGGCATTTATTGCCGCCTGAAGTGTTGTAAAATCACCACTTCCATCGGAGGCAACTACAATATCTGCATTAACCGGATTATCGGCGCATTTGACCATATAATTGTTAATGGTTAACAATAAAAACAAAAAAATTGGCTTTATTAATTTTTTCATTTGAATTTCAATTTTCGTTTGATAAATGGGAAAAATATAAAAAGGGTACAGACACAATGCTGTATCCTTTTTTTCCTATCATTGCCTACATGA
>JAHEEB010000441.1:845-4840 GCA_024640925.1 Bacteroidota bacterium
CGTTATTGTTTATATTTATACTCATCAGATAAATGCCAGGCGTAAACTCTGAAACATCAAATTTTTCATTTAATGTACCTTCGTTATATTTATTAATACTGGAAAACATGATTTTACCTGTAAGGTCATACAAGGAAAAATAAACAGTACTACTCTCTTTTAAATTGAGTTGAACAGTGTATTCTGTGGTTGCAGGATTAGGAAATATATTAATTCCGTTTTTCACCGATTGAATTTCTATAGCTGATGCTGATGTAGTATCTTTTTTGATAACATCTTTTTTAAGTATCCAGAGAACCGAATTTTTCAGTATGTATTTAAAATCATCTGTAGCATCGGAAAACTGACTGTGTAAGCCCCAGATAACATTTCTTTTGCAGGTTGCACTTTCTTCAATAGCCCACATCATGGTTGAGGGAGAACTACTGCTGTTGGTTTCGATGAATGTACTTTTTCCAAGAGCAGTGGAATTGTTTTTAATATCGTTTACAGCACTGTTTTCGAATGTACATCCCTGATAATGAGCACCTGCTTTCCAAACACTTGAAAAGAGTAATACTTCCTGACTAACAGCATATGTCCCGCCAAAGATTTCATGTGCTGAAGCAATTTTCATAATAGCCTGTTCTTTCACCTTGGTTGAGTCCCAACCATCTGAACTGCCAAAGAAATCGGCGTTTGGACACCAGTTCCATCCATTTTTGCCATCGTGAATGGCATACATTTTCATGTTTATTACCGGTAAAACGGGAACAACATCAGTGTAGGTACCTATTTTACTGATTGCACTGGAACCGGCTGCTTCTGTTATCACAATTGCATCATACCCCGAAAAATCAAAGCTGCCAGTTGTAACCACTTCAATGTCTTTTACTTCGGAGGTAAAACCTTCAAGTGTTGCAATTTCATCGGCAATTTTTTGGATTTCCACCATATAAGCTGAATACGAAGAATTGGTGGAGCTTGTACCTACAACAAGAACCTTTTGTGCATTTACTGAAAGAGTAAATACCATTGATAAAGCAAAAAAGTAAATTTTTCTCATAATCAATTAGTTTTAGGATTTGTAATGACTTAATCAGGCTAAATATAACAGGTGATTTTTGTCTCAGGCCTTACTATTTTCTCTTAGGTTGGAAAATAGGTAACAATTAGTGGTAGTTATGTATCAAAATCTTGTTTTTTATTACCTAAAAACGTCATTTAGTGAGCTTTTCACAATCTAAACGAGGTAAGATATTTGGTTATTTAAAGTTTTAAACTTTCGTTTTGGTAGAAAAGGAATAAAGTTCAGAGCTTCTGATGAGATTTTTGTATGTATTCCGTTGGGCTGATGCCATATTTTCTTTTAAAACATTTCCCGAAATACGAAAGATCGTTGAACCCGACAGAATAGGCAACTTCGGAAATGCCAATTTTTTTTTCAGAAAATATTTGTTCAGCTCTTTTTAGCCGGATATCATTTACAAATTCCTTTACTGTCATGTTGGTCAATGCATTTATTTTCCTGTAAAGCTGCATTCTGCTCACTCCCATCTGGCTAACAAACTTATCTATGTTGAGGTCAGGGTCGTCAATATTTTTTTCTGTGATTTTTACAGCTTTTTCCAGGAATTTCTCATCGAGTGTTTTTATTGATACATGAGCAGGTTGCAACAACATCTGTTTCGAATATTTTTCTCTTAATGATTTGCGCATCATTAAAAGATTTTCAATTTTAGTATACAACATATCAATATCAAAAGGTTTTGTGATGTAATCATCGGCTCCTATAATCAATCCATCTTTTACATTTTCCTGCGAAGAAAGCGCTGTTAAAAGGATTACCGGAATATGCGATGTACGTTCATCTTTTTTGATTTTTTCACATAATTCTTTACCATCCATACCTGGCATCATGATATCTGTAACTATGATATCAGGAATTGTTTTTATGGCTATCTCCAAACCGTCCTTACCATTCACTGCAAAAAGAACAAGGAACTCTTTTTTAAAATGCGATTTTATAAATTGCAGGACATCCTCATTATCTTCTACAACCAGTAGAATTTTCTTATTTACCTGGGCCAATTTAAAATCTTTGGTTTTAATAAATTCTTTTGAATCTAATTCATTGGCTTGATAATCGGTTACACATTCAATTGAATCTTCGATATATGGTAACATTACGATAAATGTAGATCCTTTACCTTCTTTTGATTCGACAAAAATCTTTCCATTGTGTAATTCAATAAGCTCCTTTGCAAAAGCCAGTCCTATACCAGAACTGGTTATTTCTTCTCTGGTTGATTTACTGTAATATCTATTAAATATTTTTGGAATGTCTTTCTCATCAATACCTATACCTGTATCTTTCAATTCAATTTTTATGTAACGCTCTTCCTTTTCACATAATTCTTTTTCATGTTCAATAACCATACTGATAAAAAAGGTAATGGATCCTCCTTGTTTATTGTAACGAATTGCATTGGAAACCAAATTATTAAGGATGTTTTTTAATTTATCGGGATCAAAACGGGTGGTTATTTTTTTCTGAACGCTCCGGAATTTGTATGCAATTCCGTTTTCATTCATAACACCTTCAAATGACAGAAACAGGTTTTCACAAAATTGCACTATATCTCCCCTTTTCATTTCAATTTTTAATTTTCCCTCCTGGAGTTTCCTGTAATCGAGCAACTGTGTGATAAGATTCATAAGTTGTTTTGCATTCTTCTCCATAAGAAGCAAATTCTCTTTTATTTCATGGTTAGGAAAATTATATTTTAAAATTTTTGTCAAAGGGCTTATTATTAAAGTTAACGGGGTTTTAATTTCATGAGATATATTTGTGAAAAGCTGTAATTTAAATTCATCCAATTCATGTAATTTTTGGGCTTTTATTTTTTCAAATTCAAAAGCTTTACTCAATTCCCTTCTTTTAAAAATGAAAATAAAAACGAAAGAGAAAAGTCCGGTAATAACGCAAAACAACAAAACCAGAAACCAAATTCTTCTGTAAAAAGGTGGCAGAATTATTAAATGAGTCGATGCACCTTCGTTATTCCAATAACCATTATCATTGCATGCAATTACTCTAAAAACATATTCTCCCGGATCTAAATTCGTGTATGTTGCACTTCTGTTTTCTGATGTTTCTGTCCATTCATTATCAAATCCTTCAAGCATATATTTATACTTGTTTCTTGAGCTATTGGTATAGTTAAGAGCAGCAAACTCAAAAGTAAGTACATTATATTTGTAGGGGACTTCAAGTTGTTTTGTTTCTGTAATGGATTGTTTTAATACCGCCTTCTTATCATCGCTGATGATAACGGATTGATTAAAAATTTTAAAATCGGTAATATATACTGGTGGCAGGTATTGGTTCTCTATGATTTTGTCCGGGTTGAATAGATTTAGTCCATTTTTTCCACCAAAAAGAAGCTCTCCTGTATTTGCTTTACAAGCAGCTCCATAATGAAACTGGTTCCCCTGCAATCCATCAATATTAAAATAATTTTTGAAGGTTTCTTTTTCCGGATCAAAACAGGAAAGACCATTTGAAGTACTAATCCATAACCTTCCATTATTATCTTCGAGCATACAATATGTGAGGTTACAGGCTATTCCTGTTTTTTCGTCATATCTCTTTATAACGCCTTTATATTTATCATATAAGACAATACCTTTATCGTTAGTCATTATCCAATATTTACCTTTACTATCAACAAAAAAATCCCTGCCATTTTCCTGAAAAGTACTTATAATACCATATCCTGGTCTGAAAACTTTAATAATTTGGGAACCAATCCATAAGTCATTATCAGAATCTACTCCTATCCAGGTTACGCCATTAATCAAGTCATCAAATTCAGGGTAATGTATAAAGGTTTGCGTTTTCGGATCATATTTATCTAACCCCGATGTTGTACCAATCCATACAACTCCTTTTTTATCAATAGTAACATCCCAGATAATATTGTCGGAGATGCTGTTTTTATCTTTTTCATTGT
>JAHEEB010000442.1 GCA_024640925.1 Bacteroidota bacterium
GGGTTTAATTTTTCTTAATTCTATAGCAACCTCAAAACCGCTAATTTCTGGTAGTTGTATATCAAGTAAAACCACATCATAATCTTTTTCTTCTCTGAGTGCTTCTATGCCCTCCCAACCACTTTTAAAACCTGAGACTTTTGCATTCAAGGCTTTAACCATTGCCATAATCATGGTTAGGTTTCCACTTATATCATCAATAACCATAACTTTAACCGGGACAATAATTGTAGGTCTGACTGGTTTATTGAGCAAATCGAGTGTGTTTTCTTTTTCAATTTTTAATCCAGGCAATTCGAAATAGAAGATTGTACCCGTATTAACTTCCGATTCGAGCCAAATTCTCCCGTTCATTATTTCAACAAGTTTTTTGCATATAGCAAGTCCCAAGCCTGTTCCACCAAATGTGCGTGTATATTTATCGTCTACTTGTCTAAACCTTTCAAAAATTAATTCGTGTTTTTCGGCAGGAATTCCAATTCCAGTATCTTTTACATAAAATAACATAGAATTATCGGTTGATGTTTTTATTTGAGCAACCTTGTATCCGAATTCAATTTCACCCGATTTAGTAAATTTAAAAGCATTTGAGAGCAAAGCATTAAATATTCGTTTAAACTTTGATTCATCGGTCATAAAAAAAGCTTTTTCATCTGATAACTCTTTTTTGGAAAGAAGTTTGATATTTTCTGTGGTAACTTTTATATGATTCCTGTACATGGACAAAATATCATCCATTACTTTATTTAAAGGAGTTACCGATATATTCAAATTAATTTCTTCAGATTCCAGAATTGAAAAATCGAATAAGTCTAGTATAATGGATAATAGGCGTTTTCCGCTTTCATTAATAGATTTTGCTGCATTAATGATTTGTTCAGAACTCATAATTTCAGAAGTTATAAGATCAGAAAAACCAATAATTGAATTTAGCGGAGTTCTTAGTTCATGCGACATAGTAGCTAAAAATGCTGATTTTAAACGATCGCTTTCTTCTGCTTTTTCTTTTGAAGCAAGTAATTCTTCTTCTATTTTCTTTCTTTCTGTTATATCTTCTTTAATGGCTATTAAATGAGTTATATCACCATTTTCATTTTTAATAGGTGAGATTATAGCCGATTCCCAGTAATATTGACCATTTTTCTTTTTGTTATAAAAATGG
Source organism: Bacteroidota bacterium (assembly GCA_024640925.1). Classification (GTDB taxonomy): domain Bacteria; phylum Bacteroidota; class Bacteroidia; order Bacteroidales; family UBA10428; genus UBA10428. The sequence continues at coordinate 1,163 of JAHEEB010000442.1, forward strand.
CCTCTCCAAATGTTTCCACCCAAAATGGTATTCCATAAATTCTGATATTCTTCCGATTTTGTAAAACCCGATTTGAGAATGTTTGGTGTATGGTTCATTACTTCATCTAAACTAAATCCGGAAATTTTAAAAAAAGCCGGATTTACATATTCAATATTCCCCTTTATATCGGTAATGATTATAGTAACAGGACTTTGTTCAACAGAAGCAGACAAAATCCTGACTTTTTCCAATGCAATTTTACTTTCGTTAATATCAGAAACATGAACAACAAAATACAAAGGTTTGTTTTGAGCTGATATAGCAATTGAAGCCGATATGGCGCACCAGCATAATTGGTTGTTTTTTTTTATGATGCGTACTTCAAATTCCTGACCTTGCTGCTTTCCTTTTTGCATCAAACTTAAACTATCTTCAAACCTTTTTTTATCTCCGGAATAAATCAGAGAAGATAAGTATGTATTTAAAAGTTCCTCCTTTTCATATTTCGTAATTTCAGAGAACTTTTTATTTGTTCGAAGAATTTCGCTTTTTGCACCTAATATACACATTCCGACATTAGCAAATTCGAAAGCATGTCGAAACTTCTCTTCACTTTCTGATAGTGCGCGTTCAGCTTTTTCCTTGAGTAGTAATGTCTCTTTTTTATCAAGCGCACTTTTAATGGATGAGCCTAATCTGAAAAGTTTTTCTTTTGTAACATAATCAGTAGCTCCTGACTTGATACATTCAGCTGCAGTTTCTTCATTTATTGAACCTGTAACAATTATAAACGGAATATATTCAGGAAAATTGATTACATCATTTAATGCATCCATACCCGAATATTCTGGCATTGTATAGTCCGATAAAACAATATCTGGTGTATTATTGGTTAATTGGTTAAGAAATTCTTTTTGGTCGGAAGCATAATTATATTCGAAAAAAAAACCTTGCTTTTTAAGTTCTCTTTCAACTAATACAGCATCTGCAGGAGAATCGTCAATAAGCAATATTTTAATTTTTTTATTCATATTTAACTATAATCTGCACAAGTATTTAAGTTACTCTATTTTTGAGTGACTTAAAAATATTTTTTAGATTATAGAAAAGCATTTTTATGCTTTTTTACAAAATAATTCGCTTTCGCTACAATTTATAGTTATACCAATCTAACTGATTTCCGGTTTAGTGATAATTATTTCTATATATCATTCCAGTTTTCACCGTGTTTAATACGGCTAATTTGCATTTCCGAAACGCCAAATGTGCGGGCAAGAATAGAACCTGAAATACCTAACGTAAGCTGGTGTTTAATAATTCTTACATCACTTTTCTTAAGTTTCGAGGCTACTTTACGTTCTGGTAACTGATAACAATCTCCAAGAAATTGAGCCCAACTAGACCATTGGCTCTTGTAATACTGATCTGGTCTGGCAGGTAACCTTTCCGGCCTGTTTTTCCAACTACGGTATTCGATAGAGTTTTTTATTCCCAGACGTACACATAATTTTGAGGCTTCTTCGTAAGTAAAGTAGATTTTTTCGAAGTGACTTCCGTTTTTACCCAGGAAATCAGGCCATCCTTTCCATACACCTCCCTTCTTAAAGTATTCATCGGGTTTTTTTGGGAAATTCTTAGGAAGGTATTTGCCCTGTCGTTTATAGTTTTCAAATTTTCTGGATGAAATTACCCCTAATGGAAGCAGGTTTTCTTTTACCCACATGCTGGCCAGTTTATATGACCATTTTACAACTTTGTCGTATGAATCAATCTTCATCGCTGGTAGAAGGATTTAGGTTAGTTTTATGGTTTTCACAATCTTTGTACAAATATATAACGCAAGTTTGTATAAAGGATTATGGTTCAAAAATAAAAATTTATTTAGTATTAAACAAAGAAGGTCAAAGCCAAAATAATAATTATAAGGTCAGGAATAAGTCAAAACATGCTGTAACTTAATAATGAACATTGAGATACATCGAGAGGATTGGAATAGCCCAAATCAGGAAATTAGATTTCAACATTTTGCAAAATTGCTGAAATCCAATTTCTTAATCATTAACTCATTTCAAATATATTTAGGGTTAAAAAATTGTTGAAAAGAGTCTGATAAAAAACTCCTCGCAGTAAATCAATATGTTAGGTTGTATTCTATGGAATCAGTAAAAAAACCATCTTTTTCAATAATGAGAATTGAGTATATTTGTCGGCATAAGTAAACAATATGTCCGAATTCATAGTATCAGCTCGTAAGTACAGACCCGATAATTTTGCATCGGTGGTTGGACAGAAAAGTACAACCTCTACATTGAAAAATGCAATTCGTACCGGACATTTAGCCCAGGCATACTTATTTTGTGGACCAAGGGGTGTGGGTAAAACTACTTGCGCGAGAATTTTTGCTAAAACCATCAATTGTCTCAATCTCACTGTAGACAATGAACCATGTAATGAATGCGAATCATGTAAAAGCTTTAATCAGAGCCGTTCTTTTAATATTCATGAGCTCGATGCCGCTTCAAATAACTCGGTTGATGATATAAGGACTCTTATAGAACAGGTTCGTATACCTCCACAAATAAGCCGGTATAGCGTGTACATAATCGACGAGGTTCATATGTTATCACAATCGGCATTTAATGCATTTTTGAAAACACTAGAGGAACCGCCAAAACATGCCGTTTTCATTCTTGCAACAACCGAAAAACATAAGATACTTCCTACTATATTATCGCGTTGCCAGATATTTGATTTTAACCGGATACAAATTAAAGATACTGTTGATTACCTTGAATATATATCAAAGCAGGAAAAAATAACATATGAATTAGATGCTTTGAATCTGATAGCTCAAAAAGCAGATGGAGCAATGCGCGATGCCCTTTCGCTTTTTGACCAGGTTGTAAGCTTTTGCGAGAATAATGTAACTTATCAAAAAGTAATTGATAACCTGAATCTGCTGGATTATGAATATTTTTTCACTCTTACCGATGCTTTTCTCCAGGGAGATGTTGCAAAATGTTTGCTTGTATTTGACGAAATTCTGAACAAAGGATTTGATGCACATAATTTTATAAGTGGATTAAGTTGTCACTTTCGCGATTTGTTAGTGTGTAAGTCACAAAATACCGTTCAATTACTGGAGGTTGGAAAGAATATTAAAGACAAATACCTCGAGCAGGCTACCAGGTGTACTGATTCATTTATTTTTAGTTCACTTGAAATTTGCAGCAGTGCTGATGTTTCCTATCGGTCAAGCAAGAACCAGCGGCTACTTATAGAAATCACCCTGGTGAAAATCTGCAATCTCGGCGGCGAAAAAAAAAAATAATATAACCCAACCCGATATTTTATTTCTTACCGGTAATGAACTGGAAGTGGTTGTTCCAGTTAAAACAATATCTGAAAAATCCAAGGCTGATGCACCTGTCATAAAAAGGCAAGAGGCAAAAATTGAAAAGAGCCCTTCGTTAAAAGATACATTAACCAGGATTAACAGCATTGGTAATAAAACAAAACAAGATAATATTTCAGAGGCTTCTAAAGTATCGGCAACAGAAGATAAGCCAAGAGGTACAAAATTTGATGAGTCAAAAATTAATGAATCGCTGGAGGTGTTTTTAGAAAAGATAAAAACAGAATATCCACGTCTGTATTCAGCTCTGAAACTATATCCTGCAACCTCTATGGAT
>JAHEEB010000443.1 GCA_024640925.1 Bacteroidota bacterium
TGAGTTCCTTACATTAATGTTGAATCCTTCAATTTTATATGATATTATTTTTATTAACCCAATCAAGCCAGATATTCCGGCAAGCCCCTTCGTCTGCCAGTTTCATAACAGCTTCTTTCAACTCGTTTGTGTTTTTGTATTCATAAATCCATAGCTCAATTGCATCACAAACGTCGTGGAGCATTTTATATGAAGCAGCAGAATAGAGTCTTCCCATAAAGTAGCCGGCTACATATGGTTTTAAATCCATTATTTGTTCCATAATTTGCATTAATTCTTCGTATTTCTCCTCACTTTCATTAAAAGAATTGAGAATTGCAAGGAATAGTTCTTTTCCAAACCCTAAAACAATTTCTCCTGAAATTCTGTTGAGGATACTCTCATTTTTAGGATTTTGTATTAGTTCTGTTACTATAGATAAATAAGCACTTTCCATTTTAAAGTTTTGTTTTGTTCAAATCGCTCACCTTTGGTTATCTGGTTATTATATCAAAAGTTTCTTTAGCAAGAATTTTATTTCTATTACTCTCTATTTGACATATAAATAGTATAAAAATCGTTCATCCTATTTTTAAAAAAATCTATAAAAAACGTATTTAATTTGTCTTCCGTAATTTTATCATATTGACCAATTTCCGGACAAAAAGAACGATATAAATCTGTTAAAATTAGCAGGGCACAATTTCTTGATATTTCAGAATCTCCGGTTGTTGCAACAGTAAAAATAATAGGAAGAGCATCTATTATTGCAGGATAGTAAGATCCACAATGATTGTTTCCTATTGCAAAAAGAACGGAATTGTAAACTGAATCGAAATTATTTTCTTCATTCAGTAATATCAGCCTTCTTAGAGTTACAGGAACACTTTTATAATCATAATAATCCGGACCAGCATATGATGGCCAATCAATATTATTTACCTCACTAATAAGCAAATCTTTATTCATGACCTACATTTTGCTCAACAGCAATTTACCAATTTCCGGATCGTTCATAATGCTTTTGAGCCTTGAACCTTTTGAGCTTACTACTTCCTGTAGCGTTGTGAGCCGCAAATCATTGGGCAACAAATCCATTTTAATAAAATACCTGATATTATCGAGATGAATATCTTCTATTTTCTTTAGCTTGATGTCGATATAATTCATTAAACGTGTGCATAAAGTGGCCAAAATATCTACCCTCAACACCTCTTTTCTGCAAACCGATTCCAGATATTTGTTAACTTCCTTGTCAAAGTCTTTGGAATTTAAAATTTCTTCCGGAGTAATAAGTTTAGAGAACCTATTTTTAATAAAGCTGATAAAAGAAATGGCTGCATTACTATCCAAGCATGAGTCGGCCAGCAATTGCACCAGTGGTAGTTCTTTTTCCAGATCTTTAATATGACTAATGGAGTTGAAAAACTGCACCAGGGTGCGAGGAGTAGTGCGCTCTTCCGAAACTATTTCCGGATAAGTAAGCACAAAATTAATTCCCCGTTGATCAACATTGTGCTGTTCGGCCCACAATGCCCAGGCTTTCACATCGAACCGCATGGTAATATGCATCATACGTGTAAGCATGGCATCGTCCATAGGTGTCACGGAGTAATCGCCACCATCGGGATTAGCTGTAAGAATGATGTGCCATTTTTTAGGCAGTTTCCAGCTTATCAGTTCAAAATTTTGCAGCAACTGCATTATTCCTCTGAGTATACGATCATCAGCTCTGTTCACATCATCAATGAGCATTATTCCAGGGCCTTCGGTCTGAGGAACCCATTCGGGAGGTATAATATGTGTCTGGCCATCTATTATCTTGGGCATACCCACCAAATCACCCATTTCCTCAAATTGCGCCGGAGCAATATATGCCCATTGATAATTGTTTTCTCTGGCAATGGCTTCTACAAGCTCTGTTTTTCCTATTCCATGCATGCCCCATATGCATAGTGGGGTACGTTTTTTCCCCTCATCTTCTGCCAACTCATTGGCTTTTAGATTGTGTTCTATAAAGGTACGTACATCAGTTGCATTGGTTTTGGTGCCATAGAAAATGTAATTTTGGTTGCTCATGTTTCTCAGTTCTCTTTTAAATATTTCTTAATGTCTTCTGCCATCACATTTTTTTATTAAAATTTAATAATAAAAGAAAGTGCAAGCCTGGCAGTAATAAAATACAGGTCGTATTGTAAAAATTGGTTAATAGAATTTAATATTTAAAGTTTAAGATTATTTGATTTAATAAAATAGCTGATTATTTAATAATTATAGCTTCAAAAACATTTTTTCAAACTTATTATCAGGAGTAATAATTTGTATGATATAAGTTCCTTCCTTAAATCCTGATAAATCCATTGTAGTTATGGACGTTTTGGTTTGTTTATGCAGCAATTTTTCTCCATTCATGTTATAAATTGAAATTATTGCAGGAAAATCATAGGCTATACTAATTGTCAGTTGATCTTTAACAGGATTAGGATATATCAGATTTTCAATTTCACATAAATTTTCGGTTGCTGTAGAACTTCCTGATTGTGTAATTACTACTTTTTTGGAAATATTTCCAATATCGGAAACAGTAATAATAGCTGTACGGGAACTTGATTTTTTGTTCGCTGAAGCTGAAAGGGTAATGGTAGAATTTCCTGTGCCAGCTTTTTTATCTATGCTTAACCATGTTGAAACACTGCTTGAAAGAGTCCAGGATAGGTTTGATAAGATATTAAAGGATACTGTGTCTTCCAATTCATTCATATACAAGGTATCGGTTGAAACCAATAATACAGCAGTCCATTTATCTTGAATTACAACAATGGTTTGAGAAGAAGCTCCACTTGCTGAAACTGTTATTTTTGCTATTCTGCTTATTGTATCAGGGTTAGCTTCCACAATAATTGAAAAAGTTGTATCACCAAACCCACTTGAAATGGTTGAAGATAACCAATCAGCATTGCTGGTAATATTCCATGATGTATTTGAAGAAATAGAACATGTATCAATGCTACCATTCAATGAATTAAAGATTAGTGTATCGTTAAAAACTTTTAATGTTGCCTGCCCGGCTGATTGGGTAATAACAATAGTTTGTGAATCAACACCATTAACTGAAATTGTAATGGTTGCTGCGCGGGTAGTTATCTTTGGGTTAGCGCTTGCTTTTAATGTAATATGTTTGTTCCCGGTACCAGATGAATTATTTGGTGTTATCCAGCTGGTATCGCCAGTAATTTTCCATAATGCGTTTGAAAAAATATAAAATGATGTGGTGCTATTTTCAGCAGAAGAAACATACAGTTCATTTGACGAAACGGATAATGTTGGATCTGCAGCAGCCTGGGTAACAACAACTTTTTGAGCAGGCAGACCAGGAACCGTAAACGTCAAAGTATCAATCCGAACACTATTGCCTGAGTTTTCATAGGCATATAGATTGAAAGTATAATTGCCTATATATGAAACAGTGCCATAACAATTGTTTAATAATAACCAGCTCTCATCACTGTGGGTACCTGTCCAGGTTGTATTTGAGGTAATGGTAAAACTGGCAGTGCTGCCTAAGGCCGCACCGACATTTAAAGCATTAGGAGAAACAGATAAGGTATATACTTTGGCTTCCTGCGTAACAACAACTTTTTGGGCAGGTAACCCCGTAACAGTGAATGTTAGTGTATCTACCCGCGCAAAGGTATTCGGATTATCATATGCAGTAAGAGTAAGATCACGATTACCTGACCAGGTGCCGGAAATACCGGAATAATTGTTAACAAGAAACCAAATAGAAGTATTACTGTGAGTTACAGTATAGGAAGTATTTGAAGTTATGCTAATAACAGCTTTACTACCAGCTGTGTCAGCAAGACTAAAAGCATAACCTGATATTGATAAGGTATTTTGGGAATGGAGGTAAATGGTCAATACATTCATTAATAGAAGAGATAAGAGAAGGATTTTTGTTTTCATGATGTATAATTTTAAAGTTTTAGGTTATATAATCAATGTAATCTTTTAATATTTAAATTTATATGAAATTAAAATAAAATCAATCACTTAATAGCTTCTTTTATTTTTGTTATATCTGCTTCCTCTATATTTTGAGTATTTGCAAGTAAAGAATCGAGTGTAACTCCCTCATAATCTTTTGCACAGGCTATATGCAGATACCCGGCCCCTGTCATCATACCACCAGTGGGGGATTCGAACTCTCGTTCCACGGCAATTCTTAATGTGTCTTTTAGAATAGGTACACCACATTTTATACATTTCGAACGGCTCGATTTTGCCAGTTCGGCATAGGGATAAGAACCTGTTGCATAAGATGTTGAAGCTGATTTCTTTGAGGTTTCCTTCTTCGAGTCTATCTGTTTAAGCAGTTCATCTTTATTCGAAATTGTTCCCTCAAAACTTTCTATGGCTGCTTTTAACCTGTCTCCATGTTTTTTAGCAGCACATTCAAGGTGGAGATAATTATGCTGAAAAAAATCATTGGTAAAGGCAAAACGAAGTACACCTTTATCAATTTTTTTCTTACAACCTTTGCAGGTAGCTCTTGCCGAGGGCGATTCCTCAATAAAATCGTCTGAACCAAACTGTTCTGTCTCCAATTGTGTATTTGTAAGTTCAGATGTTTTTCCAATAACTCCAAGCGACCACTCCAGGTTTTGAATAGGATTTGAATTGTGATACTTTATCAAAGCATTAAATATTAAAGCTTTAGTAATAGCAATATCACAGTTATATTCAAGCTTTTTAAGTGTTCCCAGGTAACTATAGTCTAAAATGGTATTCTTGCCCGATTGTTTATTATCCATCCAGATAATTTCATTTCCATACTTACCTTTAATAGCCTT